>CAZLKI010000056.1:0-13309 GCA_964560035.1 uncultured Synechococcus sp. | reverse complement strand
TTGTAATTAATCCCGCCTTCTTTCGATACTTCAAACGTATCATTCAACTAAGTTATTCTTGAAGCGAACGAAGCCCAAATATCCAAGCTGGAGGATTATTTTCAGTATAATCACCTCGAAAGTATCCTCTAATCGGCGATTCTACAGGACCAGCAATAACATCCCAAGTTTTGCCTAGACGAGATGATCGAACTTTCTTGATATCTGATGCATAACATATAGGAATATCCATATACGCATCATAGCCATTAAATATCTCAGGGTAAACACGAAGTAAATTAGCTCCGATACTTACGCTCCTACCATCAGAAGTTTCTATTTCGACCTCCTCATTTGGAAAGTCACGCTCTTGAGGATGGTGATGTGAGCTATCATACCTGCGCTGATAGGTCTTCATAAACTGGATGTCGGGAATCTTTGGCGGCTCTTGTTTACTTGCCTTGGATTGAGAAGTATACTGATTTGAGACTTGTGGGGTATTACTTATATCAGACATGACTAATGTACCTAACCAAAATAGCTATGCTCAAATCATAGAGCTAATTTTTGAGAATGCCCAAGAATCTATAAAATATCTTGACGGCGATATTAAAAGTTTGAATACCCAACTCAGTGCTGTAACTGGTTTCAGCGCCGCTCTAATTAAATTTGCTGATGACTTGCCCGATCGATCCATCATTCTAATTAGTTCTCTGCCATGCAATAGCTGTTCAGTTTTTAAAATTTTAAGCTTATTTTTATTATCTGTTGCAATTTTTGTAAGCCTTGGTGGACTTCTGCCAAAAGATGGAGGCGAAGATCAGATTATTTCACCAATTGAACAGGTTGAGAAATGCCTTGAGCTATCAGAGGACGAGTATAAGTTGCTATTCATCAAACAGTATGATCTAGATATTAGGAGCCTAAATAATTTAAGAATTTGGAAAGCGGAACGACTTTTGTGGTCGGGAAGATTTTTTGTTGCCGCAGCTATTGTTTCTGCTTTAAATTTAATTTTATCAACAGGTCTAAAGTTTTTAATGGGTTGATTAATATAACTTATAATCACGTCACAAATGTGGTTTAGCTGTTCCAATAACAGTTAGTTAACACAAGTTTTTGCAAAATTTTCACACGAGGTTAAGGCGATCGCTCTACTTAATCCAAATGGAAATTGTAATTAATCTCGCCTTCTTCGGATACCTTATATAAAGACTGAGAAATTAAAAAAGCGATTGGCTAAAAATCGTCCGATGACGACAGTGACAATTCAGATTCCAGAAGATGTGATTGAAGATCTAAAGAAGGTAGCGCCATTGCTAGGCTTTTCTGGATATCAACCACTGGTTCGTGCTTATATTGGGCAAGGACTTCGTATCGATCTTGAAAGATTGGATAGCGATCCAGCTTCTATGTTTATTGCAAGTCTCAAGCGTCAAGGTGTCAGTGATGAATTTATTCGCGAGGCTTTGAGTGATGTTTCTCAATAAACCGATGTAGATTTCGCCAATCATAAACTCTTGACATTGAGGATCACTAGAATTGGTGTAACCCAAGCACGAGTTTTAGGCTTACAACTGCGATCGGGTTAAGGCGGTCTATGCCACGATATCGCCCTATACAACTTTATAGCCTGCTACAATTAAAAAAGTGTATTTAAGGCATTTAATATGAGTCAAAGTACCATTCCAATTAACTCCAAACTAATTGATTCTCTTGCCCAAATTATCCTTTCTCTTACTGAAGAGGAGCGTGAGTTTCTAGAGCAAAAAATTAAGCCTTTATCTATTACTGAGACTCAAAGCAAACTAGAAATATTACAACATGACATTTTATTAGGTGTGAACCAGATTCAGAATGGTGATTATGTTGAATATGATGATTTGTCTTTGTCCAAATTACTTGAATCTATTAAAACTCGTGGTAGTCAGAAACTCAATTGGGAACTTTCTCAATGAATCGCTTTCGGATTTCATAACAGGCAGAGTATGATTTAGAAGATATTTGGTGTTATCTACAACAAAAAGATAAGGTACAAGCTGATATCCAAATCTCACAAATTCTGAACCGATTTCTTATATTTAGGACTTACGCAGCGTAAAAAGAAAACCTATATTTAAAGTGGGTTTGGGGCACAGCCCCAATCGAGGGCTTCGCCCTCAAACTCCCTCACACTAAGTTTCTATAACTTTGAGTGCGTAAGTCCTAATATTGTCCCAGTTTCCAGATATGGGTAGAAACCGAGATTATTAGAGTCTTACATCAATCAAGAGATATTGATAACCAATTTCCATAGTTCAAAAGTTAGTTTTTAACAAATAGTGGTCTATGGATAATTTTTGTATAACAAATAGTCTCATAAATCAAAGCACTACACTTTTCTAAAATCATGCCTAGAATTAAATCTAGCATTACAGAATTTTATGATTTAACCTAAATTTAATTTAAAACAAGTCGCTCTAATTAGTTTTAGTACAATTAGTGGATTCATCAAGATTTTCCTAGAGATTTATTCAGGTATCTAGTAACTTATGCAGCCGATCAATTCTCGTGTTGTTACTTTACAGGCACAGTTAGCAAATAGGCTTAAAGCTAAAGCTAAAGTACCTCACATTGAAGTTTTTACGTCGGGACAAAAAAGCCCTGAGGTTTTTGACTTAGTGGGCGATCGCTATGTTTTAGGGCGTAATACAAGTAAGTGTCAGATTGTAATTCAAACGCCCTTAGTCAGCCAAGTTCATGCCGAAATTAATCGCACTCCCCATACTTTTGTAATTTCCGATCTAGATTCTACTAATGGTATTTATCGGCGACGGCAAAGATTAAAATCTATCGCCCTTAAGCACAACATGACAATCACGCTCGGACCGCCAGAGCTAGAAGCAGCCGTAACTTTACGGTATATCGATCCGCCACCTTGGTATTTACAGGCATTGAAATATACAGGATTGGGCATATTAGGTTTAACTACTTTATTAATCATCGCGATCGCGATCGAATGGCAAAAATTTTCAGTTAAGCCCTTACCCATTTCCCAACAGGGACAAATTGAAGTTTTAGCTGGGGATAAAATTACATCCATTGCCCCGCCCGATCGCGAAAAACATACGGAAACTGGGTTGCTATCGGAATTTGGTATCTACTTACCCAATGCTGTAATTGCCTCCGAAGATAGTGCTTACTATTATCATTTGGGGGTAAATCCATTGGGGATCGTGCGGGCTGTAGTAACCAATGTTAGAAGTGGCGAACTGCGCGAAGGTGGAAGTACGATTACGCAACAATTGGCAAGATTGCTACTTGGCACAACCTATGTCGGTACCAGTGATTCGGCGGGACGTAAATGGCGCGAGGCAGTGGCAGCACTTAAGCTCACTTTTAATTACAACAAAAACGATCTATTGAACCTCTACCTAAATCGCGTGTATCTGGGCAATGGTGTTTATGGGTTTCAAGATGCAGCCAAGTTATATTTTAATAAGCCCTTGGCACAACTGGATCTATCTGAAGCTGCCACCTTAGCTGGAATTTTACCCGCGCCTAATTTAATTAATCCATTTAAAAATAAAAAACTAGCACTGGAATATCGCGATCGCATTCTCAACCGCATGGCAGAACTGGGAATGGTCAAACCCGAAGCCGCCGAACGTGCTCGAAGATCTATTCTCAAGCTCAATCTTGATGCCCAAAGTAAAGTCCAAGGGACGGTTGCTCCCTATTTTTATGGCTATGTCTATGACGAATTAGAAAACATTGCGCCTAATTTGGCACGAGAAGGGAACTTTGTGATCGAAACCAGTCTTGATATCGCCATGCAAAAAGCTGCCGACCGATCTCTACGTCAGGCTGTAGCTACTCAGGGTGTTGCCTACAATTTTTCCCAAGGGGCGATCGTGACGATGGATGCTAATAATGGTTCGATCTTGACAATGACTGGGGGCGTAGATTTCCAAAAAAGTCAATTTAATCGGGCAACGCAGGCATATCGACAGCCGGGATCGACTTTTAAGTTATTTAGTTATTTAGCGGCAATCGATCGAGGAATTTCTCCTAACACTACTTTTGACTGTAGTTCTATAAATGGGGTAATCGGCTGTCAAAATGGCGGTAGTGGATTCATCGATATGTATCGGGGCTTTGCGCTTTCAGAAAATGTGATTGCCATTCGGGTGGCGGCGGCAGCAGGCTTAAATAATGTAATTCAAATTGCTCAAAAACTGGGGATCAAGTCCAAATTAGCCGAAAATAATAATCTCGTCCTCGGCGGCTATGAAGTGGGAATGTTAGAAATGGTTGGAGCTTACGGAGCGATCGCCAATCGTGGCACTTACAATACACCTCACGCTATTCAACGCATTTACGATCTTAATTCCTGTAGCGATCGCAAAAAGTATACTACCTGCCAATTGATTTTTGAAGCAAATACATACTACCAAACCAGTCCTAGAATCGATCCCAATGTTGCCGATATAATGATTAACCTCATGGCAGGAACGGTGAACTTTGGAACTGGTAGAGGTGCAGCAATTCCCCAAGCCACAACAGTCGGTAAAACTGGTACTAGCGATCGCGGCAGAGATCTTTGGTTTATCGGCTTTGTACCATCTTCTAAAATTTTGGCGGCGGTGTGGCTGGGCAACGATCGAGGCGTAACTGATAGTAGTAGTGTGGTCGCTGTAGAGCTATGGGGTAACTATATGAGTAGAGCTATACGTTAGAAATATTAATGATGTTAAAATAATCCCACAGTTTTATATATGGGCTATTTAATATGACACCTTCTTTAATGAATTTCTTTTGGGGCTTGGGCTACGGGACAACTTTTGTGGTTGTAGCTTTGGTAGCTTTAATTATAATCAGCCAAAAAGACAAACTTAAGCGTCGAGGCTAAAACTAAATCGACTAAATATCCGAATATTGAAGTTTGAGACATTCTCGTACTTTTATTTTTCGGATTTTAATATTTTATTTAACACGTTCTATATCTTTATGATTGGTCTAAATTTAAGTTATATCAAGACTATTAAGCCATTCTTAGTCAGAAATTTATACTTAATTAAACTCTTCGTTAAATTAAAATCTTAAGTAACAAACCTCTTTGAGCGAATTTTACTTAGGTAGAAACCAAATCCGTAGTATCAAAAACCTTAGTTTTCTGGACAGACAGGGTTTATTTGGTATCGTAGAGTTAGAATAAACTAAGTCATATCCATCATCAAAATATTAGGTGAAATGTTAGGAGAGGTAACCCATGATTAATATTGGCGGCAATCCGCTAATGATCCTTTTGGCAATCATTGCAGCCCTTGGCGGTATCGGTCTGTACTTTGTCCGCAGCTTTCGTCCAGAGTTAGCCAGAGATCACGATATTTTCTTTTCCGCGATCGCCTTGGTTTATGGAATTATCCTCTTAGCATTTAATTTTCGGATGGAGATTACAACCCAACTGGCACAGGTCTTGGTAGTCGGATTTGCAGGTTGGTTTGCGGTTGAATCATTGATCCTGCGTCAAGCTCTATCGACTCAAGCGCGGCGATCGCCGATGAATCCCATTGAAGATGACCCCATCGATCCAGATTATCAAGGATATCGAGCCGAAATCGACCCCAATCGCGAATTTGCCCCCCGCCGTAGCAAAAATACCAGACAAATGCAAGGTACTACATCTGCTCAACAAAGCGAACTTAGAGGTGATGTCGAAAGAAAACCCCGCCGTTCTACTCGTCGCCCTTCCGATGCAGTTATAGACATTGATGAGGATGATATTCGTCCCGTTACACCCAAGCAACGCCGCCCAAGACCCTCCGATCGTCCTGATAATCTTACCAGTCCTCAAGATAGCGATCGCCCTAGTCAAACCCGAAGTCAATTTCAAAGTGAATCTCGAAGTCAGGAGTCTCCCGTCAACTCAGAATGGAACTCAGATATCCAAACTCCTCGTCGCAAAAGACCCCGAAATACTGATTCTCCACTAGAGACCTCTAACCGAAACTTTGAAGCGGATGAGCAAGATTGGTAGTCTCGATCGCGATAATATTCCTCAAAATAAATCAAACTCTACCTCTTGAAATAATTCAATTTAAAATTAAATCTAAAAGTAAACTTGAAAGATATTTTTATTTTCTTTATTAATTTAGACTATTGTTGGATTATTCAAGAATTTCTGCTCGATAAACCCTATCAGCAATACTAACTGTGAGCTATTGCGTTAACCCTAACTGTCCTAAGCCTGAAAACCCTAATAAGTCAACTGTATGTCTTGCTTGTAACCATACATTGAAACTCAAGGGTAGTTTTTCGGCTGTAAAGCCTTTAGGTCGTGGTGGATTTGGGGCAACATATTTAGCTGTAGATGAAAGTTTACCCGGACATCCTCCCTGCGTTATTAAACAGTTACGTCCAAATACTCAGTCTGCCAGCGTCCTAAAAATGGCAAGGGAACTTTTTGAACGAGAAGCAACAACTTTAGGCAGAATTGGTAATCATCCACAAATTCCGCGACTTTTGGCATATTTTGAAGAAGCAGAAAACTTTTACCTCGTCCAAGAATATGTCGAGGGCGAAACTCTAAAGCAGGAATTTGAGCGAAGAGGTGTATTTAAAGAAGTTGATATTATTAAAGTCATTTCCGAAATGCTTCCCGCACTGGGATTTATGCATCAAAATGGCGTAATCCACCGAGATATAAAACCTGCTAATATTATTCGCCGTAAACAAGATGCTCAATTAGTCTTAATCGATTTTGGTGCCGTTTCAACTCAAGCTAACCGCACTGTACCCGAAGAAGAAGATGGTGGCTTATTAACCAGTTTTGCGATTGGCACCCCTGGTTTTGCGCCTCCCGAACAGATGGCAATGCGTCCAGTTTATTCGAGCGACATATATGCGACAGCGATGACCTGTTTGTATTTAATGACGGGGCGATCGCCTAAAGATTTTTCCCACGATCCGTATACTGGGGAGATCAATTGGCGGGGAGAGGTAAATATGGGTGAGAACCTTGCCGCCATTTTTAACAAGATGCTACAAATCTCAGTATCACAACGCTTTCGTACTGCCGAAGATGTCATAGCGGCTATGAATGCCAAGTCTGCTCCAAGTATCACGGCATCAAAAACTGCATCCAATAACACAAATATAGTTACTCCTTCGCGCTCTAATTCTCGAATCTCGGCAACCAGAGGTAACTTAGGACAAACTTCAGGTAAGTTAAATGACCTAGCTGGAGGCTCTACTATTGGTAAAGCGATTACGCCGCGCACGCAATCAACTAGAGGCTGGACCAAATCTCATAATGAAGAGGATGATAGTTTTACCCGTACTAGGGATCAAACCTATATTGGTAAAGAGCTTGGTAAAGAACTCAAAGGTGGGAGAAAGGTAATTGTGGAGTATGGGAATGGTAAGCGTAATTTTGCTAACTTAGACCTATCTAAAGCCTCTCTGTCAGGAGCAACGCTTTCAGGAATTGTTATGAGTCGTTCTAAGTTGGTAGAAACCGACTTTTGTCAGTCCGATCTTAGTGGCTCTAGTTTTATTGGGGCAATTATGACTCAGGTTAAGCTAAATGGTGCTAATTTATCCCAAGCTAAAATGCAACGGGCAATTTTAACCAAAGCCGATCTGGGCGGAGCCTGCTTGCATCAAACCGATTTGAGAGAAGC
This sequence comes from uncultured Synechococcus sp., assembly GCA_964560035.1. Lineage (GTDB taxonomy): Bacteria > Cyanobacteriota > Cyanobacteriia > Pseudanabaenales > Pseudanabaenaceae > PCC-7502. Next base: position 5,666 of record CAZLKI010000056.1, on the reverse strand, counting down.
CAACTTACAATCTGCATATATGAGTAAAGCCGATCTTTCGGGTGCCGATCTTTCGGGTGCTAACCTTAAGGGCGCATATATGAGCCAAGCTAATCTTAGAGGCACTAATTTGGGTGGTGCAGATTTGAAAGGTGCCAGAATTTCAGACGAGCAAATGGCTTCGGCAAAAACTAACTGGGCTACGATTCGACCTGATGGTAGTAAAAAATTATTTTAATCGCTCTGGATCGCTCTTGACTTTTATGGTTAAATGGCATGGCTAAATGGCAATGTATTAAAAATTGTGGTGCTTGTTGCCATCTCGATCCCACCGATCGCCCCGATTTAGCTGAATATTTAACCCCTGACCAGTTAGAGATTTATCTGAGCATGGTGGGGAAAGATGGATGGTGTATTAATTTCGACCGAAATACCCGAGCCTGTCAAATTTATGCAGATCGTCCGAGATTTTGTCGAGTTGAATCTGAAGTATTTGCAGAGATGTTTGGGATAGAACCCTCTGAGCTAGATGACTTTGCTATAGATTGCTGTAGGGAACAAATCGGCGATCGCTATGGGGAATATTCTTTAGAAGCGATTAGATTTGAGCAAGCAATAGGTGACTCTAGGATCGTGAGATAATACTTATGCCGTGAAATAATAACTGAATGAGAAAGTCCATTAACTTCATGCCTTCATTGAAACCAGAGTGAATCTAGCGTACAATGTGTCTGATATTAGGTGCAAGATTTGTGGGAAGAGCCCACTTTTTTTGTTTTTATTTCATTAACTCTAAATTAATACTTTATTGATATTTGATTGACTAATATTAATTTCTTTTCGATCTCTTGAAATGTCTTGTTTGAGTCTTGTTTATGAGTAATCCTTTAATTCCCCAACTAACGGAAATAGCCGAGGCGATCGCTACTACCTTAGATTTAGAAGTGGTCGATCTGGTCATATATACCCATACCAATCCTGCAACTTTACGCATAGACATCCGCAATCTCAACCAACACACGGGTTTAGAAGACTGCGAACGCATGAGCAAAGCTCTAGAAACTGCTCTAGACGAAGCCGATGTAATTCCATATCCATATTTGCTGGAAGTGTCTAGTCCAGGTACCGATCGCGAAATTAAAACCGATCGCGAGTTCGTCGCATTTAAAGGATTTATGGTGAAAGCAATCTCTAGCAATGACACATGGACAGGGCAACTGGTAAGTCGAGATCTTGAAAACTTAACTATCACTCAAAAAGGACGAATAGTCACCATTCCCAGACAAGCGATCGTCAAAGTAGAGCTGTCAAATTAGCTTATTAAATTAGCTTAAAAATTAAAACTTAAAAAATTAAATAAAAGGAGATTTTAAAATATGTCGATTGTAGCTTTACCCGGACTAGGCGGAATGGTTGATGTGATTAGCAAAGAACGTAACTTGCCCAAGCACGCTGTCCAAAATGCCCTACGCGAGGCACTTTTAAAAGGCTATGAGCGTTATCGTAAAACCTATCGTCCTGATGGCGGTAACTTTGAGGAAGAGTATTTTGAAAATTTCGACGTAGAACTCGATCAAGAAAATGAAGGCTTCAGAGTCTTAGCTACTAAAACCATTGTCGAAACTGTGGAAAACTCCGATCATCAAATTTCCTTAGCCGAAGTTCAAGAAGTAGCCCCAGAAGCACAGGCTGGCGGAACCGTAGTTGTAGATGTAACGCCCAAGCAGGGAGATTTTGGACGAATGGCTGCCATGCAAACAAAGCAGGTATTGGCGCAAAAGTTACTCGATCAACAACGTCGCTTGATTCAAGAAGAGTTTCAAGACCTAGAAGGTACGGTATTGCAAGCAAGAGTTCTACGATTTGAGAATGACTCGGTAATCATGTCAATTAGTAGTGGGATCGGACAGCCAGAAGTAGAAGCCGAACTTCCCCGCCGCGAGCAATTACCGAGCGAAAGACCCTATCGACCTAACTCCACGATTAAGGTGTACCTCAAAAAAATTCATGAGGTTCCGCGCCGTAAGCCGCAGTTGGTGGTTTCCCGTGCCGATGCGGGATTGGTTGTAGATTTATTTGCCAATGAAGTCCCCGAAATTGAAGATGAAATTGTCAGAATTGTGGCAGTTGCCCGCGAAGCCAATCCTCCTTCTCCTTCTGTGGGAGCGCGAACTAAGATTGCCGTTGATACTTTAGAGCGAGATGTAGATCCTGTGGGTGCTTGTATTGGCGCAAAAGGTTCTAGAATTCAGGCAGTAGTGGCAGAGTTGAGAGGTGAAAAAATTGATGTCATTTGCTGGTCGCCCGATCCTGCTACTTATATTGCCAATGCTTTGAGTCCTGCTAAAATTGCCGAAGTCCGCCTAATCAATGCTGACGATCGCCAAGCCCATGTTTTAGTACCTGTCGAACAACTCAGTTTGGCGATCGGACGCGAAGGGCAAAATGTCAGATTAGCAGCACGGCTAACAGGGTGGAAAATTGATATTAAAGATGCATCTAAGTATGATTACGAAGCTGAAGATCGTAAAGCCCAAGCCGAGATGGCGGTGAGACAGGCACGAATTGAAGAATCTAATAGATATTCGGATAATTACGAAGCTGATGGATCGGAAAGTAATGATGATAACTACGAAGAGGATGAAACCTAATATTCGGAAGTGTTTGAGTTGTCAGAAAGTGGGCGATAAGCAAGAGTTTTGGCGAATTGTGCGCGTAGCGGGCGAGATTAAGCTGATTGGAATGGGTCGGTCGGCTTATATTTGCCCAAATTCTGAATGCTTACATCTGGCGCAAAAAAAGAATCGTCTGGGGCGATCGCTCCGCGCGACTATTACTCCAGAAATATTTGAAACTCTTAGACTCAGATTAACCACACCAGATTAACCACACCAGATTAACCACACTAGATTAGCTAAAGATTAGGTCATCAAAGTCAAACCGATTACTAACACTCCAACCAACTATCTAAATCAGAAATGCTGCCAAAGTCGAGTAATGCTTCTGCTAGTTGTTCTAGTTGAGTTATTTCTAATGCTGATATTTGGGTTTGGTGGCGATCGCTTAAATTGCCAAATCGCTTAGATAGCAGCCTTAAAACTAAAGCCTTTTCCCCGTCTTGCTTACCTTCTTGACGACCCTCTTCCTTACCTTCCTGCTTTGCATCTTGATAGACTCTGGTTTGCTTGATGTCACTTACTAAAAACATAGCTTCAATTTCCTGACGACTTAATTTGGAAAATTTTGATACTAAACACTCTAAAAGTAATTCTACAATACCCTGCTTGACGGCAACATCGGTAATCTCATCAGTGCGTTGCATTACTTGCTTTGCTAGTTTTGGTGCTTGTGCCTCTGGGAGGACGATTAGTTGAATTAAACCTATACCTATCGAACCAGAGGGCAATTCATCTAGATAAATACGGATAATGCGATTATTAGCAATCAATTCTTGTTGATAAGTGGTTAATCTTTCTGGCTCTAAGCTGCGGTTGGCAAATATAGCAACGGCTTGCCAGTCTTGAATAGGTTTGTATTGGTTGAGATAGATATTAATTTCAGCGATGAATTCCCAATAAAAATCTGATTTGGGTTGGAATTGCACTTCCACAAAGTAGATTAGTTTATCCGTGCGATCTGGAATAAAAATACCATCAAAACGAAAGGCTTTTTCTTTGACTTCGACAGAGGTAAATTTATAGCCGTCCGCATTCTCCACTGGTAGATCTAAGAGTTCAAACAGTAGCGAATGGAAGGTTAAGAATATCTGATAAAAGATGGTATCAGTACGCATGGATGAAGCTTAACATGAGAATCGCTAAACAGGAGTTATAAACCCTTAAGCATCGATCGCTCTTCCCGCAAAACCAGTAAAGTTAATTTGACCGAGTTGGGTTACGGTTGGTCTTAATCCTCTCATAATATTCTTAATAATTAATTTTGGCTTTTTTTAGGATCTTAAATGATTATCTAAATTCAGCTATTTTCAGCCATACTGAATAAATATAGATTACATTCAAGATTGCCAAAAAGCCGATCATGCATTCTAAGATTAAAGTAGAACGCCAAGTCAAGATTCCGATGCGGGATGGAATTAATCTCACGGCAGATATCTATCGTCCTAGTGGTGTGGATATAGCTTTGCCCGTTTTACTAATGCGACTTCCCTACGGTCGAGCGATCGCCTCTACAGTCACCTACGCTCATCCAAGTTGGTATGCCATGCAGGGATATATAGTCGTGATTCAAGATGTGAGAGGATGTGGGACTTCGGAGGGAGAATTTTATCCTTTTAGAAATGAATATGAAGATGGATACGATACGGTAACTTGGTGTGTAGAGGAGCTAGAAGGCAGTAATGGCAGGGTGGGGATGTATGGCTTCTCTTATCAGGGCGTGACTCAGTTTCAAGCCGCAGTGATGCAGCCCAAGGGTTTAATTACAATTTGTCCCGCAATGGCGACGGCAGACTTTTATCATGGTTGGTTTTACTTCGGTGGAGCGATCGCCCTCGAATTTACGCTGACATGGGCATTACAACTCGTACAAAATCAGGCATATTTTCATAAATTAGAACCTCAAGCGACAAATTTATATCAGTCACAACAGGAGATATCTAAGTTACTGCATTCCGTTCCCCTCGATCGAATTGAGGTTTTGAAGTCGGAACCATTAGCAAACTTCTTTTTTGATTGGATTACTAATTCTCAACCCCACGATTCCTATTGGCAGGAACTAAATCCCCTCAGTCGTTTCGAGCAGTTCGATCTTCCCGCTTTACACGTTGCAGGATGGGCGGATATATTTATCGAAGCCACGATCGCTGCCTATCAACAAGCCAAACAGGTTACAAATCAGCCGCAGTTTTTAATTGGTTCTCCTTGGCAACATTTACCTTGGCAACAGCAAGTAGGAGAACTTGATTTTGGTGAAGCGGCAATTCCTCAGATCGATAGATTGCAAGTAGATTGGTTTGATTATTGGCTCAAAGGTCTGGATAATGGCATGATGGGGCGATCGCCAGTACAGCTATTTTTAATGGGTGAGAACCGATGGCTCGATCTTCAAGCATGGGAACGAGAACCAGAATATCAAAACTTTTTTCTCCATGAGCATGGCAAGCTTACGGCTAATATCTCCGAATTACCTTCTGCATTTCCCGATATCTACGTCTACGATCCCCGCATCCCCAATCCCAGTACTAGCTATGGCAGTTACGATCAAAGAGATGTACACAGGCGATCGGATGTGCTTATCTATATCAGTTCTCTCATTACTGAAGATCTCAGAATTAGTGGAACTGCTGAATTTATCCTTTTTGCTGCCACTTCTGCCCCTGATACCGACTGGGCGATCAAACTACTAGATATTTATCCCGATGGTCGGCAAATGCTAGTAACGATGGGAGTACTTAGGGCAAAATTCCGAACTTCCTTTAATGCGATTGAATGGATAGAATCTGAAGTAGCTTTAGAATATAAAATCAAACTTCGTCCGACCTGTCATAGTTTTAAGTTGGGACATAGATTGGGAGTGGCGATCGCCTCGGCAGCATTTCCTCTAATCGAACGACATACTAATACCTCTAAAAATCCATCTTCTTGTACCGCCAGTGAATTTGTAGAAGCAACTCAGCAGGTCTATCACAGTCCAGAATTTCCCTCGCACTTGAAACTGCCATTATTAAA
>CAZLKI010000055.1:0-13711 GCA_964560035.1 uncultured Synechococcus sp. | reverse complement strand
GTCACCGAGTTGCGGACTGTTCCGAAAAGGAACCCACTCCCCTCCGCACGTCAAGACAGAGATCCTGCGCCACTCTCCGACTGGCTGGAGGTCAACAACCTTTACAAGAAAGCAATCGGCATTGAGCCGCTCCCTGTGGCAGACCTACCGAAGTTGTACGACCTTGCATTGATTCGCCACACGGTTGCGCATCATGCCGCACTTGTTCGTCCGATCGATGTGCCGCGGTTTCGGCATTGGGAGATGCAGGCAAACGCAGTAATCAATCCCCCCATCGACTTCGTTCGTGAGATGTTAATGCTGCTGTATCGAACTGGTCGGAGCTTTGAGACCGCGGTTACCGATCAGCTGTTTGCTGAAATCATTGCAGTCCAACCACCAAACTGGCACGAGTCGCCTTCTGAGCTTGTGCTGGCTCTTATTGAGACGTTCAACTGGTTCGGCAAGCTGACAACTGATAATAGTGCTCCGCCTCTGCCGGGAACGCCGAACTACGAGCAGGAGCTGCGCGCCAGAAGCGCCGAACTTCGAGCTAGGCTCACTCAGCAATGCATTGAAGATCTGAGGGGGAAACTTGTGGTCTAACGCGGAGTTATGCCGAAAGCGATTCATATAGATGAAAATGTTAAGGAAAAAATAAAGCAAAAATCAAAAGATTGGTTTGGAGATTAAGTCTCAATTTTTCCTGAAAGCTTTAGGCTTGGTATGGTAGATTAAGTTTAAAATCAAAAGCTATTGTATGAAAATTAGAGCAGTTATTCATCCAGCAGAAGAAGGTGGTTATTGGGCAGAAGTACCAGCATTGCCAGGATGTATCACTGAAGGTGACAACCTAGATGAGGTTACGAAAAATTTACAAGACGCAATTGAGGGATGGTTGAGCGTTGCTAACAGACTGAAGAACATAAGCTCAAGCGATCAAATTGTGGAAATTGCTGTATGAAGTCTATCTCTGGAAAACAACTTTGTAAGATTGTTGAGCAGAGAGGTTGGGTTTTACAGAGGATTACTGGAAGCCATCATATCTATGAGAATTCCGAAGGTTCAAAAATCCTATCTATTCCTGTTCAACGTAATCAAGATTTAAAGATTGGAACATTGAGAGCTTTAATGAAGATAGCTGAACTTACAGAGCGAGACTTGTAAGATAAAGGGGCATAACAAATCACTGCACCCGATCGTAAGCTAGACTATTTGTAATCATCCAAAGTCATTGTCGGCGGGTGAGTTCAGACGTTATGCCGAAAGCGATCGCTAAACATCTTCAAAATCAGCCCACTCAATCCCTAATTGCTTAATCGCCGCCCGTAAAGTTGCAAACTTCAAATCTCGACCACTCCAATCAGGAATCACCGTTGCCTTCTGCGTAATTGGATTAAACCACTTGCGATGTGAACTACCACCGCGTTTGGGAATCTCTTCGCATCAGAGCCTAGATAATTTTTTCGTAACTTCTCTATAGTTCATCAGGCTGAAATAACAGTTTCTATTAAGGCTGGCGAATCTCGATCTGCAAATAGCAAATTGTGAGGTAGTTTTTTACATAAATCATCATAAAGTTCACGAATCGCTTCAAAAGCATCACGAACATTTACTAAAACTTCATCAATGGATTCCCCTTCAGTAACCAATTCTGGCAGAAGCGGAGAAGTCACCGTAAAGCCCCCTTCAGGCTGAGGAGTTAGTAATAACGGGATTTTGTAAAGCATAGTTTTAACTAGATTTGCCTAGATTTTTATGAACATCACTAAGATTAGATTAGCATTTTAAGCCTGATTCAGTGATAACGAGATCGCCCATCATAATCAGTATCCTCAAGTGAGAGCGATCGCACTCTTTTTTTAGCAGTACCATTGACGTATATCAGACCTTCTTTCAGCTTGAGTTTACACAAACCGCCGTGCAACGCTATCAAATTTTACTAGGTGTATATAATCTCGTAAATGAGGCGATTAGGGCATAATAAATTATTGGAGCGGACAAATATGAATTGGCGGAGGTTATTCGCGATAATTAAATATGCTGATACTGTTGCAAGAAAAATTTCAAAGCAATAAATTAGCAATGGGAAAATCAGAAAAACTATTACTCAAAATTCTAAGAGGGACTTCTGACAATAATATTTCCTTTGAACAATTATGTGAACTATTGACAAATTTGAGATTTGAAAAACGAATTCGTGGCAGTCATCACATTTTTGCAAAAGAGGGAATTGAAGAAATTCTGAATATTCAACCCAAAGGTAGTAAAGCAAAAAATTACCAAGTTAAGCAAGTCCGCGAAGTGATTCTTAAATACAAGCTGGGAGGTCAAGAGGATAATGAGATATGAAGTAATCATCTACTGGAGTGAAGAGGATAAATTTTTTGTTGCTGAAGTGCCAGAACTTGCAGGTTGTGCGGCTGACGGTGAAACCTATATCGAAGCCTTGCAAAATGCGCAAATCGTCATGCAAGAGTGGATTGAAACAGCAGAGGAACTTGGTAGATCTATTCCTTAGCCAAAAGGTAAATTAGTCTATGCCTAAAGTTTAGAATTCAGCACAACTATATTTGTTAGGTGTATCTAACCAGCGTATGCAGAGGAACGGCTCAAATCGGTATAGCTACAAGTCCGTCTGCTGATACGCAAGCCGTTATGCCGAAAGCGATCGCCCTGCTATAGAAGCCAACGAACCCAATCGCACTCTTTTTTTAGTAGTACCATTAGACGTATATCAAACCTTTTTCAGCTTGAATTTACACAAACCGCCGTACAACGCTATCAGATTTTATTAGTTGTATATAATCCCGTAAATGAGGCGATCGTAAAATGGATAAAGTAAGCAAATACCGCGAATATATTCAAAGCCTCTTAACTCGATATGTCAGTGGCGATATATCAAATGAAGAAGTTGAAGTACAACTAAGGAATGAAAAATAAATAAGGGAGGTAAACCAAGATAACCAATGTCGTGAACAATTCGTTCCAACAATCAAAATGCATAAGTTGTTTAATTCTTATTCCTAATCTTTGACGCAGAAAGAGACCATTACCAGTGGCTGAATATCGGCTGGAAAGAACTTAATCGAGTCTATCGATGCGTCATGCATTTCGATATCAAAGATGGCAAAATCTGGCTTCAATAGAACTTAACCGATCGAAATTCTACGGAAGAGTTAATTGCGACGGGAGTATCAAGACAATACATAGTACTAGGATTGCAACCTCCCTACAAACGTCCATATACTGACTATGGAATTGCGTAAGTTAATGACCCACTGCCATTCCAAAAATTGTTCAATCCCATAAGTCGCTTTCCCGCTTTTTAGCACGAATGAGCAGTCTATCGCAATCACCTGACGGGCGTTGGCACTGATTCCTTGCCCTATGACTTCTGAATTACTCTTGATAAAGTTGTATGACCGCGCATACTGCGGTCGATAGGTGCGTTCGTCGATCTCGTTATATCGACTTAAGTTTGTAAAGCTTACCTTCCCGCACAACACCATAATTGTTGATATTAGTATTACCAGAAAATTCTCTTGGGTTTTACTCTGTAATTTTGGTAGAATTTCTCTAATGCTATTCATTGGGTGCTTTTATTGTATCCCCTCAATATTCAGGGGTGAAGAGTTATTCAGGGTTCCATAAGTAACCAAAGGATTTAAGAGAAGAAAGCTCACGAATAATAACCTTAAACTATTGTTTAGGTAAACGATCGGTGGTAGTTAAGTGGTAATCAAAGGGTAATTAAATTCAGTGAAGCAAAAATCATTTTTTGTCGGTTTAACAGTTGCAGCAATTGTCTTGTTGATATTTAGCATAGTTGCCGTGACTAAGGTAATAAGTGCAAATCCTAAAGATCTAGCCGTTAATTTAGAACCTCAAGCTGTTCGGTTTTTACCAAAGCGATCGCCTTTAGTTGCTTCATTTTTAGTTAACCCCGATCGCCTCACCTTAGCGGCTAAATTGGCGACTAAACCCAGCGATCGCCATGGTTTCAATCAAGAAATTACCAACTTAGAAACTCAACTCCACCAAACTTGGGGACTAGATTACAAGCAAGATCTCCAACCTTGGCTGGGTTCGGAAGTTACTCTATCGGTAACTACCACTGATTTAGATCGAGATGCTAAAAATGGATTGCAAGCGGGATACTTGATTGCTCTTGAGAGTTCGCAGTCCAATTTGGCACAAAAGCACTTGGATCGGTTCTGGCAAAAACAGGCACAATCGGGAGTAGATTTAACCTTTGAGCAATATCAAGGTGTCTCTATAATTTCTGCTAAGGTCACTGGTGCCAATACAAATAAAAGTTCCGAAAAGTTATCTATAGAACCGATAAAAGCGATCGCCAACGCCAAAATCGGAAAATTTGTTTTATTTGCCAACGATCCCAGGGTATTGCGTAATGCTATTAATAACCTCCAAGCCCCAAACTTAGCTTTAGCCAGCAGTGCCGACTATCAAAACAGCCTCAATCACCTCAATCAATCTACCCGAGGTTTTGCCTTTGCATATATTAATCCCCAAGAAATTCAAGGATTAGTCGAAGTAAAATTAGAAAAAAATGTGAATTTAGAAGCCGATCCTTCTAAGCTACCTACAAATCTAATGATTGGGTTTATGAGCCGTAATTTGGGGATTGAAGCTAAAACCATATTGGCATCGAATACTACTTCCGACCTCATTCCTAGCGTAGCCGCCGCCGATCCAGAAATCTTAAAATATATTGCTGAAGGTAGCTCTTTATTAGTTGGCAATAATCTCGCTCAAACTCTCAGCACCATTACTAAACTTAATCCTAAGCTAGAACAAACGATCGCCAAACTAGAACAAAGTTTGGATCTTTCCCTCACGCTTGAAAGCTTTAATTGGATTACAGATCGATATGCGATTGTCATTCCTGCTAACTCTGCAATCGATGCTTCTCATAAATCTAAAGGTGATAAAAGTAAATCTGAGCTTAAGTCTAAAGGCAAATTTAGTAGTAATGCTCAAGCACCCAACTGGCTGTTAATTGTCGAAAACAAACATCCCGCACAAATTAAATCTGTGTTTGCCCAGCTAGACCGAGATGCCCGGATTAAATCCAAATTTACAGTGGGTGAAATCAGCCGTGGCGATCGCCCTCTAATTCTGTGGACTAAGCTTAACCCTGTCGATGCCAGCCGAAATGTAACGGGAAAAGTCGCACTCGTACATACCGAAGTTGCTACTGATTCAAGCACTGATTCAAATAAGTATGTATTTATTTCCAACTCGATCTCCACGATTGAAACAGCTTTATCTAGCCCATCTATTTTAGAAACTGATTCTGTGTTTAAGGCGATCGCCACTAATATCGGTAGCCAAAATGGACTTATTTATGTAAATGCTCGAGATTTGAAATATTTTTTTAGTCAATACTTGCCAAACCAAAACTTATTAAGCTCAAAATCTCCCCTAAGTCTTTTGCAACGACTGCAAAGCATAGCGATCGGCAATACCAAAATCATTTCAACTCCAGAAACAACTTTCTTAGATGGGCAGATGATCTTAAACTGGAGATAATCCAGATCATAATTATTCACGTATATATTTCGTATGCATGATGTTGAATAAGCTTTATAGGTTTATTATGATTAGATCGAAGATTAGAACTAGGCGACTCTGGACAAAATTTTAAGTATGAGTGGTGTAAACTGACCTACATTAGTTAGGATGGAACTACTCCCCCAAACACAAAGACAGGAGAATTAAGTAGCGTGCAGTACTTGGCGGAACTCAAAAAAGAAAAAGCATTTGTTGGCTTCAAAACTGAGGTAAGACTTTTAGCACGTAATACCTCTGAAAATAATTGGCAGAGTATTAGCAATGATGAAAGTATTCCTGTTTCCGATAGCAATCAAGTAAAAGACCTGAAAGACGGACAGATGGTCCTGGTCGAAATCACCAACAATAAAAATATCCAGAAAATTGAAGATGCTTCAAGGCGTTTAGTTTTATTACTCCAAACCTTTTCTCGACTCCAAGATAAATTCAAACAAGGAGAAGAAGAAATCGAGCAGTGGAAGCAATCATTAAACTATCAAAGTCAAGAACTGCACCGCCGTGAGGTTGAGTTAGCCGATCGCGAGCAAGAATTAGAACAAATAGATATTAGACGCAAAGAAGCCGAAGACGCTCAAACTATAGCCCAACGCGATCGCGCTGAGTTAGACAAATTGCGCCAAGAGCTAGAAATCCAACGCCGAGAATTTGATTCTGAGTCTGCGGTCATCAGTCAAGAGCAAGCCGACTATCTTAGGGATTTAACTACGCGGATTGCCCACTTTTTTATCGGTACTGACTTTCTTTACCATCAAATTGGCACCTGTTTAGAAACCCTCCACCAGCGTCAAGACACCTTAAATGTCTTTTGGCAACAATTTGAGGCGATTCGCAACCTAGAAACTGACCTTACCAGTGAGACCCAAGACCTTGATTATCGTAAACAGCAGGTACAGCAAACTCAAGCAAGAGTTATAGATGTGCAAGCTGAATTAAAATCCGATGAAGATTTAGTTAAAGTTAAGGAAATTACTGCATCCATATTGCGATCGCAAATTGCCGCCCAACAACGCATAGCGGATCAGTTAAGTCAATTAATTGCCAGCTATGGAGGCACGACAACTGAGGTACTCGACCCCGCCGAAGTCAAACGCCTAGAACAAATGTCTGTAGACGAATTAGAAACCGAAATTAATAATTTGCAAAACGAATTTGATAAAGGTGCTAGGGCTGTAGGCGAACAGGAAGATGAATTAGCTGCCCTCGAAGGAGATATTGCCGACCTGCAAAGTCAAATTGAAAATGCCAGTGGCGGCGATCGCATTGAATTAGAAAGTTCTAAAGAATTAGCTGAAGAAAACTATCAATTTTTAGAATCCAGCGTATCGGGAATGCGGGCAAATATGTTAGAGCGTCAGTCAATTTTAACTCAGCAAAGAGCTATCCTCGATCGCCGTCAAGGTCTAGATACAGTCGACGATCCAGCTAAAAATCTTTTACCAATTTTGAGTTCAGTCGAAGCCGAGAAATCTGCTCAAGAGTCCAAACTGCGAGAAGTTACTTACGAAATCGATAACTCCCGATCTGCATATAGGTTAAAGCTAGAAGCCTTCAGCCGTTTATCCTTCGACTACGACAAGCAAAAGCAAGAGCTTGAAACTGCCGAATTTGCATTAAGGGATAAAATTCGTATAAATGTGGAAGTGGGTACTAACGAAAAAATCCTCCAGCCCGTCCAAGATATTGTGGATATTCTGCGCAAGCAAATGGAAGCGATCGTCAATGAAGCAAATCAGGCACAGACAGAACAAGCTCCGCAGCAATTAATCGAAAACCTGCAACAAATGATCGATAGTTTGGTACCTAATTAATTTAATTAAATACTCAAATGCCCAGCACTAAGTCTCGTACCTATCACGATCCTCTCCACGGTGCGATCGCCCTCAATGGAGCCGATGAAGTCGAAGGGCTGCTCATTCAATTAATTGATACTCCCGAATTTCAAAGATTGCGGCGAATTCGTCAACTTGATACCGCTAACCTCACCTTTCATAGTGGGGAGGGATCGAGGTTTACCCATTCTTTAGGGGTGATGGCTTTAACCAGACGGGCGTTCGACCGCATTGCCGACCTGTATCCCAATCTCAAACTTCATCGTTGCGTAGTTCTAGTTGCAGCATTACTACACGATATCGGACATGGGGTATTTAGCCATGCAGGGGAAGAAATATTTGGCAGTAATCATGAAGTTTGGACGATCAGACTAATTCAAGAATCTGACATTGGTAGTATTTTAAGAAAATTCGATCCCGAACTACCGACAAAGCTCGAACAGGTGTTTACAAAAAAATATCCCGTTCCGATGATTTCGCAATTAGTCTCAAGTCAATTAGATTGCGATCGCCTCGATTATTTACAAAGAGACTCGTATTTTACGGGTGCCCAGTACGGGCATTTAGATCTCGATCGAATCCTACTGGCATTGAATTACGACCCAAATACTCAAAGCTTAGTAATTACCCAAAAGGGCTTAGTGGCGATCGAGCACTATTTAACCGTGCGCTACTTCATGTATGTCCAAGTTTACAATCATCCTAAAAATTTGGCAGCAAGGTTTGGCTTAGGTAAAATCTTTGAACGCGCAAAATTACTATTGACAGAGAAGAAACTTACCGCCGATAAAACTGTAACGGCATGGCTGACCCAAGATCTCCAGACCCTAGATGTTAAAGATTACTTAGCCGCAGATGACATCGTATTTATGTATCACATCCATATTTGGCGAGATCATGATGACAAAATTTTAGCTGACCTTTGCCGCCGCATCTTAGACCGAGATTTATTTAAAGGTAGCGATATTACTAATCTCGAAGATAGAGAGCAATACATTCAACAATGGCATCAAAAATTAGAAGCGATCGGACTCGATCCTAAATATTATTGTGGAATTCGAGTAGCTCTAACTAAAGGATACACGCTGTATCAGCAAGGAATCGAAATTAAAACTGAATCGGGAGGATTGTTAGATATTAGCCAGCTTTCTCCGTTAGTTAAGACTTTATCTCAACCAATCCGCAAAGCATGGCTCATCCATCCCAAAATTAGCAATTAACATTTGTTAACTAACAATCTTACCAGCTAGATTTAGTTACGCCAGGTAAAAGTCCTTGGTGTGCCATTTCTCGTAGTACGTGACGGGACAAACCAAAATCACGGTAATATCCGCGAGATCTACCTGTCAGCCAGCAACGATTTCTCAATCTGGTAGGAGCACTATTACGAGGTAATTGTTGGAGTTCTCGGTGCAGGGTTACTCTTTCTTGTTGTGACAGACTTAGATCGGACAATCGATCTTTAAGAGTTGCACGCTTTTCGGCGTATTTCTCTACTAATCTGTTGCGCTTTTTCTCGCGCTCGATCATGTTTTTCTTAGCCATGTTTAATTTAGAGCTTTAGTTAAAATACTAATTATGACAGTCCACTATCTAATTGTGACAGTTCATTATATTAACTAACTTTTGAGATTAGAGCAAATTTTTTTTAGACTTATGGTTAGCTTTTTGGAGTTACTCCCTTCTCATCGTAGAAATATATATAGCTGAAATTGGGGTCAAGGGGCAAAGCCCCTTCATGGATAGCGAATACCCTCAAAAGGCTTATCTTTGGCTAGGAAGGGAGTAGCTTTTTAAATTTGAGTTCTTGTCTAACTTGGTAAAATCTAACTTGTTAAAACTTCTTAGCTAAATTAAAACCTAAATAAAAAAAAGAATGCCCTAAGACACTCCAGTAGTTATTTATGTTTTAAAAATATGTAAGTGATAATAACAATTAGTATGTTAAAGCCATGCTACGACTTGTTTCCGCACCAAGATAAACGCGGATACTTAAGAAATCAGTGGGGCAAGCAGTTTCGCAACGCTTACAACCAATGCAGTCCTCAATACGAGGGGATGAAGCAATTTGACCTGCCTTACACCCATCCCAAGGAACCATTTCTAAAACATCAGTAGGACACGCTCTGACGCATTGAGTGCAGCCAATACAGGTATCGTATATTTTTACTGAATGGGACATTTTGGATACTCCAATCATATTGCAGCTATTAGCTACAGGTTAATCAAAACTAAGTTTATCGTAGTGGTTTGCTTTAACTACTGAGAATAGGCATAACTTAAGACAAATTAACAATCGATCGCAGAATTGAGATTTTCTAGTACGATTTCATGGCATTCTGACGGTAGGATTTGGGAATGCGAAGATATTGGCGATCGCCTGAATTAAGCTCAATTAACCTCATCTAATATTTCTATATTTCTTATGTACCCAGTTACTCGCGATCGTAAAGTTAAGTCTCGACCTCAATGGGATTTGCGCGATTTAATTCTCTTGTTTTCGCTGATTGCTTTAATCTTTGCGATTATCCGTTTGGGCTCGGAATTTAGTGGCGTATATGAATCTAATATCAAAATTGAGACGGATATTAAATTTTTACCTGCCTATACGGGGCAAACTTTGGTACGCATGACCTTGGCATATCTAATGTCGCTAATGTTTACCCTGATTTACGCCTACACTGCCTATCGTTCTAAGGTCGCAGCGTTGATATTACTGCCATTGTTAGATATTTTGCAGTCTATTCCCGTGTTGTCATTTTTACCCGGTGTGGTTTTGGCATTGGTAGCTTTATTCCCCGGACAGAGAATTGGCGTAGAGATTGCTGCAATCGTTTTAATTTTTACGGGCATGACGTGGAATATGACTTTTAGTTTTTATCAGTCACTTTCGAGTATTCCTCGCGAACTAATTGAAGCTGCTAATACTTATCGACTGAATGCGTGGCAGAGGTTTTGGACGTTAGAGTTGCCTTCGGGGGTAATTGGGCTGGTGTGGAATAGCGTGATGTCAGTAGCGGGTGGATGGTTTTTTTTGATTGCTATTGAATCTTTTACTTTAGGCAACAAAGATTTTCGGCTACCCGGATTGGGTTCTTTTTTAGGGACGGCGGCAAATAATGGGGATTTTGGGGCGATCGCTTGGGGATTGATGGTATTAGTCAGCGTGATTGTGACAATTGATTTTTTAGTATGGCGACCCGCGATTGCATGGGCAGAGAAATTTAAGCTCGAGACCGTAGAGGCAGAGAATAGTCCAGAGTCATTTGTCTTAGACTTTATTCGGCGATCGCCCACGCTTAAAAGTTTTAGCAAACAGGTATTACAGCCTTTAGGTACGTTACTCGATCGCGGCATATTTAGAGCATTTCCTCCCCGCCTTGAGAATATTGGCGATCGCTCTAGTTCTAAAACGATGAAGTGGCTGAACTGGCTGTTTTTAAGTGGTTTTGGCTTAATAGTGCTCTGGGGAACTTGGGAAGCAGCGATGCTTTTGCGCTTAATTAGCTTTGATGAATGGCGGCAGGTTCTCTTTGGGGCAATTATAACGGCTTTACGGGTAATTACGGCGTTGATTCTGTCTTTGCTATGGACGGTGCCTGTGGGTGTGGCGATCGGGCGAAATCCTCGGCTGGCACAACTATTACAACCCGTAGTCCAGATTGCGGCTTCAGTTCCGGCGACAGCTTTGTTCCCAGTTTTACTTTTAGCTTTGGCACGAATCGGTGGGGGGTTAGAGATTGGCTCGATCGCTTTGATGATGCTGGGAACAATGTGGTACGTGTTATTTAATGTGATTGCTGGAGCACAGTCGATTCCTTCGGATTTATTCGAGGTTTCTAAAGTCTACAAACTTACCCGCATCCAGCATTGGCGCACGGTGATTTTACCGGGTATTTTTCCTTACTTAGTGACAGGCATAATTACGGCGGTAGGTGGCGCGTGGAATGCCAGCATTGTGAGTGAATATATTCAATTTCAAGGGCAAACCCTATCCACAGCTGGTTTAGGTTCTACGATCTCCCATGCTACGGCTTCGGGCAACTTTCCTTTGCTGTTGGCGGCAACGGGTGTGATGTCTTTGCTCGTAGTGATTACAAATAGATTAGTGTGGCGACCTTTATATCGAATTGCCCATGAAAAATATCAACTTTTATAGTTGTAGTTTTATAGTTGTAGCAGGGTTATTTCATGATTTTAGAGATTTGTTGCAAAAAAAAGCACTGCAAAATTTTTATTTACAGGGCTTTAAGGAGAAATTATTGTACTTCCAAATCTATTCCTGAATCAATGGTTCCTTCGCCGTTTTTATCATAGATACGGGCTTTCATTTGATATTTTTTACCTGACTGCATAGGATCTCCGATGGTAAGTGTCGCTTCTAATGTTTGGGTTTGTTCTTTGGTATAAGATTCTTTAAACAAATCTTTAGCTTCTATAACAGCATTGCCCTGTTCGTCAGTAACCAGAATATCCATGCCGGGCTTTACTTTCCCATCTATCTCCTTGAAATTTCCCACGCCCGCCAGCGTAATGGCAATTTTCTGTTGCATCGTTACTTTGTTATCCGAGATTTTCTCTTTTTTGATTGTATCCATCAAGTAGGCATCATCAACGCTTAGTCCACTCCAAGAGGTACTCAATCCGGTTACAAGGTCTTTTTTAGTGCCTTTGGAGAAATTAAAATCGCCATTGCAGGCAGTAAGCATTAGGCTTATACTTACAAACAAAATAGAAATTATTTGGACAGGTGTTTTCACGGGGATGTTTAAGGGATTGTTAGGTGGATAATAAGACTCTGCAAAAAAATCATATTACATTAGTGTCTTTATTTGTTCGCCACTTGTAAAGAGAACATAAATAAAACAAAAGTAGGGAGGATTAAGCTATGAGAACAGTCTTCCCTTAATATTGCAGAACGAGAACAACAAATACTTCGGGGCGAAGCCACTAGTTTTAGTCCGAACTAGATGAGGTATTAGAACAAGCAATACGAACAGCGGTACTTCAAGCAATCAAAACAACTCTAGAAGAAGTGAAGGCAGAACTGTCAAAGTTATCTTTTCTCAGCAGAGATTAAGCAAGTTAAGAATGGTTAGCTGAGTTGTTGAGTTCCGAAAGGTTATTGGCGATCGCAAAAGTTAAGAATTGAGAAGCGATCGGGGCATAACAAATCATTGGAGCGGACAAATATGATATTTTAATTTTGAGTTTTAGGCGATCATAAGCCGCTCAATTCAACCGTTATGCCGCAAGGTTCTGAACATAGGATGTTTGTTAGATTTCAACACAATTCTGTTAAGGAGTAAGACTAATGCCACCAATGGATCGTGATCCAGTTGAGCGCGTTATTGACGCAGTGCGTGAAAGGGTTGATCGAGTAAAAGAGGATGTCGGACACGCTTTGGACGGCAATTTTGATCGTGTTAGTGAAGACACTAAGCGGGATCTTGCTCAATCTGTTCAAGATTCTATGCAGGGTAGATCTCGCGTTGATATACCCGTCAATGATCGAGTGACAGTTCAGGGTCGTCGAGAAAGAGATGGTTCTGTCAGTGTCGGTATCAGAATTGAGCTTTAAAATTTAGATGAAGGTTATTAGCAATGGCACGTCGATTAGCTGGAACGGTAATTATTAATGGTACTGATGATGAAAGTTGGCCCCAGAGTAATGAGTATACCAATCGTGTATTTAATATAGAAATGGTTCTTGATGCTGGGCAGCCTGCGTCTGCGATGGACATTCCAGATGTACGTTGGGGTGGTGAATGTCGTGTTGAACTAAGAATTACAGCAAGAGTTGTGGATGGCAAAGGTGTGCAGATTGAGGGTAACGCAAAGTTATTCGAGGGTACATCTGAGAATACTGACGATCTTGAAGACGAAAAGGTCGTCAGTTTTACAGTTCCAAAAGGTGGTACACCAGCTCATCACAATGTCCAACTTAGAAATTCTGGGACAGGTGGGGGAGATCACGCTGAAATAGGATTGAGCTTTACCAACTCTGTAGTTGAAGACTGAAGCTTATCAAAGAGTCAGCAACTTTAGGGAAGTGAGCAGTACGCATTCCCCTGAAGTCGCTGACTCTCAAACTGTGTATGCACTTAGAATGCTGTGCAAACGGTCTAACAAATCAAATGCATCGGACGGTCAAAGCCCTTCATGTAGAGTTTGAGGTTGTCTGCCGCCGCTGATTTGAGCCGTTGGACTGCAGTGCAGCTTGTAAAAAGTTAGTGTGTAATAGGAGTTCACGATGAAGCGTAGGTTTTTCAGTTTAATGGTTGCAAGCAGCACAATTTTCGCCG
>CAZLKI010000054.1:10931-13836 GCA_964560035.1 uncultured Synechococcus sp. | reverse complement strand
GAATAATCTAGTTTACTGAAGGTGCTTTAGACATCTTTTTCAGCCAGTTGTAATTAGCGGCGATCGCTCCAGTAAAAGTCGGATAAACGTTGTATTTAATTCCAAACTCCCCACAAACTTCTTCGACAATTCCGGCAATCTGTGGATAGTGAATATGACAAATATGTGGAAACAAATGATGGATAGTTTGATAGTTCAATCCACCAATGTACCAGTTAAGGAAAGTATTTTTAGGTGCAAAATCGACCGTGGTTTTAACTTGTAAAATCGCCCATTCGTCCTCAACATGGAGAGAATTAGGATTCAGTTCGACAAATTCCGCAGGTTCTAAAACGTGAGCCAACATAAACACCACGCAAATCACCAGCCCGTATGTCATATAGGCAATAGCATAACCTGCAATTACGGCAAAAGGTGAATGTCCCAAGGCGATCGGAAGTCCGATAAAAAATCCCAATCCCAAAGCTTTTAGACCGAGTAGATATCCCATCTCTAAAGGCTTAGGCATCGGTACCGTATAGTCAAAGTATTTACGCTTCCCTAAAATAATTGAGACATCGCTATACGACCAATAGAAAGGAATTACCAAATATACAAACCAAATAAACAGATGTTGATATTTGTGAAACCACTTATATTCCATATCAGGAGACATTCTAACTAAGCCATCACCATGAATCTCGACATCATGATTGGTAATATTGGTGTAGGTATGGTGCAGAAAATTATGACGAAATTTCCATAGATAGCTAGATAAGCCAATGAAGTCGTAACACAAGCCGATCGCATAATTAATTTTAGAATTTTTAGAATATCCCCCGTGATTGGCATCATGTCCCACACTCATCCCACAGGCTCCGATTGCCATGCCTAGAGATATACAACCTAATACTTTTAGGAAAATTGCTACGGGTGCAAATACTATAAATGCCCAAGAACCGAACATCCATGCGGCGATCGTTAAAGTCTTTAAATACATCTCGAAATTATCTCTAGGACTAATCCTATTCGTGGTGAAATAGCGATCGACCCGTTTATTTAATTCCTTCTTAAACCCGATACCTTTAGCGAATGTTACCCGTGAAGCTCTTGGTTCTTTAGTGGCTTCTTTATTAATGGCTGTAATTGTCATGTTGTTATTATTTACTTATTTCTCAAAGGTACAAAATGTGGAAAAAAATTAGAGGCATTCAGATGAAAATGGAGACAAGGGCAGAACCCCAACCTCCTTTTTAAATTACCTATTTAGCATTATTTATTTAATCTCAGCAGGTTGCCAAGGTCCAGGAAGGTAGACCTTTTTAGCCAATCCCAATGTTTGCAATAGACTAATTACTGCCCAAGTCGGGTCAAATTCCCACCATTTCAAGCCCGTACGTGCCGATTTAGGATAGGCGTGATGATTGTTGTGCCAGCCTTCACCATAGGTGACCAAAGCCGCCCACCACAGATTAGTTGAGTGATCGTCACATTCCCCAAAGTTGCGATATCCCCATTTGTGACAGGCAGAGTTAATAAACCAAGTGCTATGAGAAACCAAAACTGCTCTGACAAATATGCCGTAAATCACAAAACCGATACCTTGTCCTTGAGTTTGCCCGATCGCATAGAGGAGAAAGCCCAAGGGGATTTGTAAAGCTAGAAAATATTTATCTAAAAACCGATAGTAAGGATCGGCAGCCAAATCTGGAGCAAAGTTATAGTAATTTTTAAAGTCGAAGTGTTCTTTTTTAGAATACAAAATCCAAGCTAAATGACTCCACCAAAATCCTTTACTAGCGGAATAGGGGTCTTTATTATTATCTTCGGTAAAGCCGTGATGTTGACGATGCCCGCCCACCCAAAATACGGGACCTCCTTGCAAAGCCAAAGCTCCAAGCGTAGCAAAAATATATTCCAGCCATTTAGGTACTTGAAAACTGCGATGACTCAGCATCCGATGATAACCGAGACAAATACCAATGCTGCCCGTAAGCCAATGTAAAAATAGAGTTACACCCAGAACTTGCCAAGAAAAGAAGCCAAGTCCCAATAAGGCGATCGCGTGCATGACAACATAAAAGATGGTAGTTGTCCAATTAAGTTGCAGTGCTTCTTGGGAGGAAGGCTGTGGAAACGAAGGAGTAGTAGAAGTCATTTGGTACCCAAAAAAGAAAGTAGGTAAAATTAGATTAATATGTGCCTCATATAAGTTAACATCGATTTATGAAATTATGCAAGTGCTGCTTGCAATATATTTTTCTTCTTGTTTTATATAGATTTTATTTAGAACCAAAAATTAAATTCATAAACTGCAAAACCATGACTTTTGAGCGTATTCCCACTCGTCAAAGAATTGTTAATACTGCCCTAGAGTTGTTTGCTCGCCAAGGAATCACGGAAACTACTACCCGTCAGATTGCCGATCGCGCCGAGGTTAATGAAGTCACTTTATTTCGACACTTTGGGAATAAGCATGGTTTGTTATTAGCAGTTTTACAAGAATTTTTGCAGGAATATCTTTTAGCGACCCAGTTCGGAGCATCTTTAATGCCATTGGAACTTAAGCGGGAAGTCGATCTGGCAGATTTTTTACAGCATTACATTGAAAGTTCATTGCAAGCTTTAGAAAATGTGCCTGAATTAATGCGATCGCTGGTCGGAGAAGCAGGTCAATATCCGTTAGAAAGCCGTCAAGCACTGGCACAGGGAATTACACAAATAAATAGTGCGATCGCCGCAGCACTCCAAGAAGTGGGAAATCACGCCCAACTACCAACCGATCCTATGAGCCTAGCCACCACGATCAATACTTGTGTTTTGGGATATACGATTATGGTTTTGACCAGCGATGTGGAATTAATTTGGAGCAGTAAAGCGGAATTTATCAGCAGTTTAGTCAAAATTTTAGTTCCCCAACCCACTG
>CAZLKI010000054.1:0-10831 GCA_964560035.1 uncultured Synechococcus sp. | reverse complement strand
GTTAGAAACATTTTATTGCAAGCAAAACGTCAAGGACTGAGAGATTATGCGATCGCCTATGTTTTATTCGGAGCGGGTTTGAGCCTAGAAGAATTAGTTAATCTGAATCAAGTAGATTACACGGCGAATAAAGAATCAGCACATAAAGGAGGAATTCTGCAAGTTCGAGAACGACTTGTGCCTCTGAATCAAAAAATCTGGGAGCATCGCTATGGCTCATCTACTAATAATCCGCTTACCAACTATCTCAAAAATCGTAAAGATAAGCATCCTAAAATGTTTCTATCAGATCCGCTCCAACCTTTGACTACATTAGAGTTAGAACATCTATGGCAGGGCTGGCAGAATGCAGACATATCCATCGATCGCACCCAGCATACTTGGCGTATCGAAATGTTAATGCGAGGCATAGATCGAGAAAGTTTTCAAATCATTAGTGGCTTAACTATCTCAGAAATTGAAGTTTATGAATTTAAGGTTAAAGAACATCTGGCAATACAACGCGCGATCGCACTCGATCGATCTCCATAATCCTAATTTTTTGCAGCTAATTCTTGTTTTAAGGTTTGGGCTTGGGTGAGTAAAGATTCCGCGAAAATAATTGCGCTATTCTCATTTGTAGTAGCTTCAGTTTTAAGTTCTGATTTTAGTTGTGAAGATTTATTCTTACTACTAACGATAACTCCACCTGCTAGATTTGCCAGTTCTTGCTTGCGTTGAGTTGAATCCAATAATTCCACTTCTACTACTGTGCGATCGCTTTTTGCCCCGTTAATATCTATCTGAATAAATTTTTTGCTGACTTGAAAATGATGATCGGCGATCGCTGCCACAATTGGTTGATGGGTCACACATAGGACTTGATGTTCTTGTCCTAATTGGAATAATCTTTGGGCGATCGCCTGCGCTACCCGACCCGAAACGCCCACATCAATTTCATCAAATACTAACAATGGGGTTAAACCCTGAGCAGCCTGAGAAGTTTGAGCAAAACAAGTTTTCAGCGCCAATAAAAATCGACTAATTTCTCCACCCGAAGCCGTCTCGGATAAAGGTTGTAATGGTTCCCCTAAATTTGGACTAAATTCAAAGCTAACTCGATCGGCTCCAAAGATATTAGGAGGAGTTTGATTTGTGATTTTGACCTGAAATTGCACTTTCTCCATTGCCAAAGATTTAAGCGCGGTAATTAGCTGAAGTTCTAAAGCTGTTGCGGCGGATTGTCGGAGTTGAGTTAGCTTAGTACAGGCTTTTGTTAGTTTTATGAGGTGATCTTTTTCAATTTTTTCCAGAACTTCTAAAGGCTGATTATTGGCATTAATTTCGTTTAATTGGATTTGAAGTTTGTGTTTGTGGGCGATCGCTTCCCCTAATCCTCCTAATCCCGAACTATACTTTCGACAGATTTGCTTCAGTTGTCGGATTCGATCTTCAATTTGCTCTAGGCGATCGGGGTCACTTTCCATGTCCGAACCATAGGTATTAATTTGACGAGATGCTTCCTCTACCTGCGCTAATGCACTGGATACCAATTCTAAAATTCCTTCTAAATTCGGATCGACAGCCACCATATCGATTAAGATTGCTTCTGCCACACCTAATAATTCCGCACAGTCGCCTTTAGATTCACCTTGATATAAAGCCTCGTATACTTGATAGCTTTGTTGCTGTAAGTCGACACTATGGGATAATTTCAGGCGATCGCTTTCCAATTGATTTAATTCTTCAGGATCTTCTAAATCGGCTGCCTCTAGTTCTTGCAGTTGATATTGAAGCATATCGATTTGTTGAAGCCTGTGGCGATCGCTCTCTTGTCTTTCTGTAACTGCATTTCTAGCTTTTTGATAACTTTCAAATAGCTTACTTACCTGTGTCCTTTGCGTAATTAGCTCTAAGCCGCCAAAACTATCCAGCCATTCTCGTTGCATTGACGCTCGACCTAAAAGCACTGTTTGCCCTTGGGCGGTAATCTCGACTAATTTTTCTCTTAATTCTTGAATTTGTTGCTTATTAACAACCACCCCATTAACGCGAGTACGATTACTTTTAATTGTGATTTCACGACTACAAACAATTTGATTTTCTTCAATCAGGTCAATTTCTTGGGCTGACAACCATTCTACTAACACAGGATTAGCTACAAAAACCGCTTCGATCGCCGCCCGTTCTGTCCCAGTTCGCATTACCTTTGCTGTAATCTTGCCACCTAAAGCCGCATCAAGGGCATCTAAAATAATTGATTTGCCCGCCCCAGTTTCACCCGTAAGGATATTTAAGCCCGCAAAAAGATCTAATTCTAAATAATCAATTAGGGCAAAATTTTGAATTTTTAAGCTCGAGAGCATGATGCTTTTAGTTGATGGCTACTCCAAAGTTTAGCAGTTTAAGCTCAAGAGTTTTAATCTCAAGGCTTAAGTTCAGCAATTCTCCTATTTGAAAAATTAGTAAAACCCAAAGCTGAACTGAAACAGTTTAAGCCTGCAATAAAGTAGCAAAAAGTTGATCTAGATCAGCTTAAACTCATAATTAGAATTGCTGACCTATAATTATCCTGATTGACATTTATATATAATTAGGCTATGTTGGATGGTCTCAAATTTCAATAAAGTTGTAATAAAATTTCTCAAAGATTAAAACTTATGAAGATTTTAGATTTACCTAGGTACACTCAGTCTGTAAATGCTGAAGATTTTTTGAATATCTACAACACTGACAAGAAAAATATAAAGTCAATTACTTATGTTCCACATAAAAAGGGGGCTAGGTCTTTGCGAGGTAGATTCTTGGTGAGATTTAGAACTCCTGTAAGTCTATGAGCGAACTTACATCTCCTGATGATTCTCCTACTGAAAAAAATATTGAAATTAGTAAAATTTACAGCTTTATCGAGTTGCAGGATAAAGAATTATCTGTAAGGTCTCAAGAGATTGAATCTAATGGGAAGGAAATGCAGCTTTACTATGAGCTTGCAAAGCAAAATGATCGGTCTGATGTTGAAGATCGAAAGGACGAACGCGTAAATAATCAAAACACACTTACTAAAGTTTTAATCTTTCTTGCTTTCTCAATTGTGTTAGCGATTGGGTCTTTAGATTATGCACTGTATTTGGGTAAAGATGAAATAGTTACTGAAATTATCAAAGCGATTATTTATATCGGTCCCTCAGTATTTGGAGGTTATTTTGCGGGATTAAATCAAGGTAAAAAACAAAATTCCGACAAGTCAGACGATTAAAGCATATAGGCATTGCGGTTTTAATCATACTTTATACCAAATTTAGTCAAGTTCCGAATAATCGGGAAGGGTTGTATCAATCCAAATACCATCTCTAAGAATGTGGCGATCGCTTTGAGGTCGGGATAATAATTCACTAAAATAGCGAGCTTTAAAAATAATCAGATCGGCAGCCGAACCAATAGAAATATAGTTGCGATCTAAGCTCATAAGCTCGGCGGGAGTAGTTGTAATTGTCTTAATCCAGTCGCTATACGGAGTATCAAGGTGGGCAATTCTCACTGCCATATTAAACACTTCTAAGCCGTCATGATTGCCAAAGCCAAAAAACGGATCTCTGATATTATCAGAAGCGATCGCGATCGGAATTCCCTTCTGGTTTAGTTCATGAATTAAGGTCACGCCCCGCCAGCAAGGAGTGCGATCGGGGTGACGATCTTGTAAATATAGATTACACATGGGTAGAGAGACAATTCCGATATTTGCGGCTTTAACTAACTCCAATGTTTCTTCTACATCTATTTGAGTTTGAACTGCCAAGCTACAACAATGTCCACAAACTATATTGCCCTTAAAGTTATGACGAAGTGCGGCTTTTGCTACTACTTTTAAGGTTTGCGAACTTGGATCGTCATTCTCATCAGTATGTAAATCCAAATCTAGATTTCTCTCTGTTGCCAAGCTAAATAATCTATCTAATTGAGATTCTAGTTCGGGATTAGAGTAGGGAACTCCTCCTAAAATTCCACCTAGTTCGGCGATCCGATCTGCTAATATCTCTCCTTTTTTTCCTGTATATTCATCCAAGGTAATCAAAGAAACAGGTTGAAGAATCAGGCGATCGCTCCATGCGGTTTGCAGATCTTTAAACACTTGTAAATTTAGTTCAAAGTAATCCCAAGGGCAGTCAATGTGTGTCCGAATTGCTTTTGTGCCCTGAGCGTAACTACACTTTAAGCCAAATTCCATTCTGCGATAGATATCTTCGTAATTTCGATAATTAGAGGGGCGATCGCTTTCAGCCGCCTTTAAAGCACTGGCAAAAGTTCCATCAGGATTAGGGCTGCGTTCCCAAATATGTCCCTTATCTAAGTGCGTGTGCATATCCACAAAGCAGGGCAGAACTATACCTTTTTTTAAGTCCCAAATCGGAATTGATTCGGTAAGCTGAAATCTTCCTGATGCCCGAATTGCCATGATTCTAGAGCCTTGAATTTCTAGATCGCAAGCAACTAAGCCTTCTTTTGTCACTTCTTGAATGCCTAGATCGGGGACTAATAAACAATGAGGAATATGGGCATTAATCAGCCAATAGTGCGAACCTAAATCCATCTACCTACCACCACACGTACAGTTCCATCTTCTAAAGTTTCTTGTTGCTCGATCCCAAAACCCTGACTTTTCACCGTTGCGAGTAAAGAGTTATGAGCGTACTTTTGCGTAATCAGACGGATGAAATCTTGAGGATCGATCATTGCGCCCCAAAAGTCGGCGATTAACTCATAAGTCTGTCCTTGACGGCGAAAACCCAAATCATAACCATGCTCTTGCTGAATTACATAGTCGGCGGCGATCGCATTCCCCTTATAGCCCCTAACTAAAGTTTCACATTTAACTTCAAAGCCTAGTTCTTTAAGAGTTTGATGTAAAATCTCACCATTTTTAATTTCGACTTTAATTGTCGTAAAGTGGGACATAGGATTGCATTCACTTATAGGGCACTTATGGGTCACTCATGAAAATGAGAGCTAAAAGAGAAGTATAACTAAGCCGATGATGGGATTTGAACTCACGACCTACTGATTACGAATCAGTTGCACTACCACTGTGCTACATCGGCACACTTTTTAAAAATGTTTGGCTTAATTTGTTTAGCTTAAACTTTTTTGATAATAGCATTTTAGATCGATCTATCGGGCGATCGCTTGAGAATTATTTTCAATCCGATCTAAACCCTTTTGACATAGGCTACACATCAACTAGCAAAGTGTTAAGCGTAAGTTTTAAATGTCATGATGTGACAAAAACCAACATAGTTAATTCAAAATATATTTATCAAGAAACTCGATCAGGCTATTTATCAGGAAATTAAAGAAACACTAAATCATGCTAGAAACAAAAAAGTTATTTTTAGAGGCGATCGCACCACTATCATCACCTCATTCTTCTCGAGCATTATTTATCCTTCACGATCAATTAAATCTTGAAGTGTTTCCCCAAGAACTACTCGCCCAAAAGCCATTATTAATATTTGTCGAGTCATTCGGATATGCCACCGCTATTCCCCATCATAAACAGAAGTTAGTATATATTCTTGCAGCCCAGCGTCATTTTGCCATAGCTTGCCATCAGAAAGGATTTGTAGTTTTACCGTTATTTACCACGGGCACTCATAGCGATGCGATCGCCGAATTCCTCAGCCAAAATCCTGATATAGCTCTAACCTATATGATTCCCTCCGAATGGGATACCAGAATAAAAATGGCGGCAGTGAAAGAGAAGTTTCCCGATCGAGTGCAAGCGATCGCCAATAATTTCTTCATTGCAGATGTTTCTAAATACACTCACAAAATCAAAAAAGGATACCGCCTTGAAACTTTCTACCGCGACCTACGCCAATCTACAGGTTATCTCATGGATGGCAAAAAACCCGTAGGCGGAAGTTGGAACTATGATAAAGAGAATCGTAAAAACCTACCTGCTAAGACTAAAATTCCCGTCATCCCTAAATTAGAACCCGATCCTATTACCCAAGAAGTGATTGCTCTAGTCAAGACTTATTTGCCTGATAATTTTGGGGCGATCGCTCACTTTAACTATGCTGTAACTAGAGAACAAGCAACGATCTTAGCAAAAGATTTTATCCAACACCGATTACCTAATTTTGGGGCATACGAAGATGCGATTAAAGTAGGAGAACCTTTTCTATTTCACTCCGTACTCTCACTTTATCTCAATAACGGTTTATTACTTCCTAGAGAATTATGTGAAATGGCGATCGCCGCTTACGAACGAGGTGAAGCACCGTTAAATTCGGTTGAAGGTTTTGTGCGTCAAATCTTAGGATGGCGAGAATTTATCCATATCTACTATGAAGCCATGATGCCCGAAGTGCGCGAAAGGAATCATTTTAACTTTACTCGCAATCTACCTCAACTTTACTGGGATGCAGATACAGACCTACTTTGCCTTAAGGATGCCGTTTCTCATGTCATCGATCGCGCCTACTCCCATCACATTCAACGCCTCATGGTATTGAGTAACTTTAGCAATCTCACTTTTACCAATCCTCAAGCCCTTAATAATTGGTTTCATTTTGCCTATTTTGATGCGTATGAATGGGTAGAACTGCCTAACGTTTTAGGAATGGCAACCTATGCCGATGGTGGAATTTTGGCATCTAAACCCTACGTTTCGGGTGGTAATTATATTAATAAAATGAGTAACTGTTGCGCTCAATGTAAATATGATGTCAAACAAAAAACAGGCGAACAAGCTTGTCCTTTTAATTATCTCTACTGGAATTTTGTCGATACCTATCGCCAAGATTTTATGGAAAACGGACGAGTTTCGCTGATGACTAATATGTTCGATCGTAAATCTGAAGCTGAAAAGGAAGAGATTCGGGACTCATCCCAGTTATTTATCGATAGCTTAAACCGCAACAATTTATGATTTTTAGAACCGCTAATCTCATTCCGATGATCTCATTCTAAAATATTCCGTTCTTTAATTAGTTGAGCGGGGTTTCCCGCATAAATCTTCATCGGTTCTAAAGAATAAAATGCTACGCTTCCCAAACAAAGCACTGCTCCTTTCCCAATTGTAACTCCGGGTGCAACCATAGCTTGTGCCCCAATCCAGCATCCTTCTTCTATCTTAATCGGTGCATATTTTAGCTTAAAATTTTTATCGCTCCAGTCATGATTTCCAGTACAAAGATAAACATTTTGAGATATGCAAGAATGATCCTCTATAGTAACTAATGCAAGATTATCAATCCAGCAATTTTCTCCTAACCACACAAAATCTCCCAATACTAATCGCCAAGGAAATTTTATTCTTACTCCTTGCTTAATTCTTACTCCTTTACCAATTTGGGCACCAAAACAGCTTAATATCCAAGACTTAAACCCACTACTTGTAATTAGGTAGCTACTGACCAAAGGCGACCCCAAGTAATACCACAGAATCTGCTTTCCTAAGTTGGCACCCGGTGAATATATTCCTACTGTATAGCTATCTAATCGCATATTTTTATGGTTTAGTGCGCTCGAATGCACAATTTTTTTTCTAATTTACCTTATCCTCAAATAGGTTTATTAACCACAAGAGATCGGCTTCTAATCGCGGCATTATTTTTGATGAATGTAACTCTTCACTTTGGCGTACCGTCTCTCACTAGAAAACAAATGCTTTTACTTTGAGTCTAGCCGCAGTCCTAATGTTTTACTACTCAAATTGTCAACATCTACACCTTGCTATTTTAGGTATCTAGTAACTTGAGTTATTTATGGCGACTCCTTAGCTGATATATTCTTAATTGGTTCGATCTGAATTTCTCAGTAAATATCTAAAAATAGACCTTATATAATCAATGCGTATAGCTTGGCTAGGGAAAAAAAGCCCTTTTTGTGGGAATGTAACCTATTGTCGTGAAATTACTAATGCTCTTTTAGATCGCGGACATAGTATTGATTTTTTGCACTTTACCGATGAATCTGAAGTTAGCGGCTATTCCCAAGACTTGCACCACAGCAACTCCTACCACAATAATAGTCAAGATGTATCTTTACCATTTCTATACAAGTCCACAATCTATACCCTACCCTCACCCCGTAGCAGTAAAGTTTTGATCGAGTCTCTCCGCGATCTCAAACCCGATCTAGTTCACGCTTCGTTAGCACTTTCACCTTTAGATTTTCTTCTACCAGAAATTTGTGCCGACCTCAATTTACCCCTAGTTGCCACTTTTCACCCACCCTTTGATATTAAAAAACGCAATATTACCTCTAGCACCCAACAGCTTACCTATCAAATCTATGCTCCCTCATTGGCAGAATATAACCAAGTAATCGTGTTTTCGCAAATTCAGCGATCGCTTTTACATAAACTAGGTGTACCCGAAAGACGAATTGTGGTGATTCCCAATGGCGTTGACCCCAATAAATTTTCACCCGGCTATTCCACAATCAAGCAAGAACTCAAAGCCGAACGATTGTATGTATATCAAGGACGATTGGCAGCTGAAAAAAATGTGGAGTCGTTACTAAGTGCTTGGCGCAAACTCAAAATGCCCAGTAATTGCAAACTGGCGATCGTGGGCGATGGACCTGTGGGAGCTACGCTTAGATCTAGCTATGGTTCTGAAGATGGCATTATCTGGATGGGTTATATTGCCGACGAACAAAGACGCATTGAGATTTTAAGAGGAGCAGACGTATTTATTTTGCCTTCATTAGTCGAAGGGCTATCGTTGTCACTTTTAGAAGCCATGTCCTGTGGGGTTGCCTGCCTAGCTACCGATGTTGGTGCTGATGGAGAAGTCTTAGCCAATGGCGCGGGAATTGTCCTCGATCCTCGAAAAGTTATATCCCAGCTTTGTACGCTTTTACCATTATTTGCCCTACATCCTGAGATGATCCATATTTTAGGACGCAAGGCACGACAACGAGTTTTAGATCAGTACAACTTGAACGCGAATATTACCCATTTAGAGAAAATGTACTCTCAGGTTTTGCACCAACAAAAAGTTAGACTGAGATTCTAGCTGGGATTCTAGCTGGGATTTTAAGCGGGTTACTCAATCTTAGGATTCAACTAAAAATTTATCTAAAAAGCGATACATTACATAAGCGTCCACATATCCGAGTTTTTTGTGATCGAAAGCCTTAGGTAATGTATCTACGATCGCGAACCCTAACTTTTTCCATAATGCGATCGCCACTTGATTGGTGCTAACTACAAAATTGAACTGTAGAGTCATATAGCCCAAAGTCTCTGTCTCCTTTAGTTTACCTCCTTTAGTTTGCCTCCTTTAGATAATGTAATCCCATTGCTTTCCCAATTCCCTGACCATTACAGGTCGGAGCAACCATAAAGCTGGCATTTGCTACGTGGGAACCCAGATCTCGCTGATTCGGACAGAGCTTATACATTCCACCGATTCGATCGGCTTCTATCTCAGCAACATAGGTAATGATTCCTGCTCCAAATCAATCTGAAAATGCATCTTTACGCTCGGTATCAGGATCGAACACGTATGTATCTCCCAGTTCGATTACTGCTTTAAATATTCTCCAAATTGATTCAAAATCAGACTCGATCGCCTTACGAATTAACATAACCTGTAAAATTAATACCTAGTTTAATATCTAGAGTCTAAACATCTTTAACTAAAGGAATTGTAGTTAGTTTCAAGGCGATCGCTTTTGCTTCTAATTGATCGACCTCGGCAATAATATCTGGACCAAAAAATCGAGTTAGCTTATCCTGCTTTTGCTCCCAAGTTTCAAATGGAATTAAAGGCGAATCAAACCTTAAAACTAGACGATAGGCACCATGCTCTGACATTTCTTCATACAACCCACTCAAAACTGGTCGTTCCTCATCTGTAGGACTCATGCCTAATTTCTCCAAGACTTCATCTAAATGTGCTTCAATCCCATAGCGATAGCGAGTTACATCTAGGCGTAATTTATTTTGAGTAGAAGTTTCTTGCTCGTTTCGTAATTTTATAATTGCATCGGATAGAGGTTGAATAATCGCTACAGGCTTTACTTCCGATGACTTTAAGGCTGCTCCTCCTAATAAAATGGGAACCCCATAAAATAGTCCTGCTAAACTCAAAGTTGAATTGCCTGTAGTATAAGCAATCATTCCCACTGTGGCTAAAACTCCACCGATTACCAATCCAACGCTTCCTAGAGAAATTTTTCCTAACATAATGATTTATTAACTATCAACCCAATTTATCTGATTTATTACTAATTTGTTACTAATTTACATTCAGACGAGTAATTAAGTCTTAAAATTCAAGTGATTGAGAAGAATTATAAAAGTTTGTTTCAAGAGTTAGGTACTCATAGTTACTTAAGTCTTAAAATTGGGTAGGATGCAGTTGTGAAGCGGTTCTAACTAGCAAATTATTTACCAGTTCACCAATCTCAAAAACAAAGATGTATGATGTTAACTCAAGCGTCTCGTCTACACAGTTCGGCAATCACGGATTTTAGTATCTTGAAATTTTCCCTAACTGCAAAACGATACTAGCATCCCCCAATCATTACAATTTACTAAGCAATCAATACAGGAGTTCGGCATGACCACAGCCACTGACCTACTCACAGAAATTTTAGTGCCCACTAAAACATCCAGCAAAATCAGACAAATAGAAGAGCCCAGCATGAATGACTTGGCATCTCTAGACAAAGATGATGATGACTTAGATGAAAGTGACGAAGCTCTAGATACTACCACAGAAGGGGAAGGTGGAAAAGTCACCAAGGTGCGTCGAGGACGTAAAAGCACCGCTCAAACTAAGAAAAAGCATTACACCGAAGACTCAATTCGTTTATATCTCCAAGAAATTGGACG
>CAZLKI010000053.1:13644-13914 GCA_964560035.1 uncultured Synechococcus sp. | reverse complement strand
AGAAAAAGCATTACACCGAAGACTCAATTCGTTTATATCTCCAAGAAATTGGACGGATTCGACTGCTAAGAGCCGATGAGGAAATCGAACTAGCACGTAAAATTGCTGACTTATTACAATTAGAAGACAAGCAACGTGAGCTAGCTGAAAAGCATGAGTGCGACCTTGAAGATGTCAATTTAGAAGACTGGGCAATGGAAATGGATATGCCCTTAGATAAGTTTAAGATTCGCCTGCATTCTGGTCGCCGTGCCAAAGATAAGATGGTGC
>CAZLKI010000053.1:0-13634 GCA_964560035.1 uncultured Synechococcus sp. | reverse complement strand
ATGGTGCAGTCTAATCTACGTCTAGTGGTCTCGATCGCCAAAAAATATATGAATCGGGGCTTATCTTTCCAAGATTTGATTCAAGAAGGAAGCTTAGGACTAATTCGCGCTGCCGAAAAATTCGATCACGAAAAGGGCTATAAATTTTCTACCTACGCTACTTGGTGGATTCGTCAAGCAATTACGAGGGCGATCGCTGACCAATCCCGTACTATTCGCTTACCCGTTCACCTTTACGAGACTATCTCTCGCATCAAAAAAACTACAAAGCTTCTTTCCCAAGAAATGGGACGTAAACCCAGCGAAGAAGAAATTGCTACTCGTATGGAAATGACCATTGAGAAGTTAAGATTTATTGCAAAATCCGCCCAACTTCCCATATCTCTTGAAACTCCAATCGGTAAAGAAGAAGACTCCAGATTAGGAGATTTTATCGAATCTGATGGCGAAACCCCAGACGATCAAGTTGCTAAAAACCTACTGCGTGAAGATCTTGAAAGCGTACTCGGAACCCTCAGCCCCAGAGAAAGAGATGTATTGAGATTGCGTTACGGCTTGGATGATGGACGCATGAAAACCCTTGAAGAAATCGGACAAATCTTTAACGTCACCCGCGAACGCATCCGTCAAATTGAAGCAAAAGCACTCCGCAAGCTCCGTCATCCCAATCGTAATAGTGTTTTGAAAGAATATATCCGTTAATTATCTAAAACTTAGTACCAGAAGTTAATTAACACCTGAGAACTACCAACGTCTATGAGAAGCTGCTGCACCAACTTGGCTTTATCCTTACAAATTTATTTTTACAAAATATGCAAACAGTGTGGATTTTCCCAGGACAGGGATCGCAGGCGGTGGGAATGGGAATGGACTTATGGGAGTTAGGTGAACAGAAGTTAAAGGGATCTGAAAAAATCTTGGGGTGGGCGATCGCCGATAAGTGTCAAGGAGAGATCGGGGAATTATCTAAAACTCAGTTTACGCAGCCTTGTTTATATGTTATTTCGGCAATTTTAATCGATATTCTCAAATCTAAAGGATATAGCCCTAATATTGTCACTGGGCATAGCTTGGGTGAGTTTACGGCTTTATATTGTGCCGAGGTGGTGGATTTTGCCACAGGTTTAGAATTGGTAAAAGCGCGATCGCTCTTGATGTCAGAGGTAACGGGGGGAGGTATGACGGCATTAATGGGATTCGATCGTTCTAAGTTAGAGGAGGCGATCGCTAGTACTGAGGGAGTAGTTTTAGCAAATGATAATAGTGCCGACCAAGTGGTAATTTCTGGTACCGTAGAATCTCTACAACTTGTTTGCGATCGAATTAAAGCCAAGCGTGCGATCCCCTTGCCAGTCAGTGGAGCTTTTCACTCGCCCATGATGGTAGATGCTGCTGACAAGTTTGCCCAAGTTTTAGCCAATGTTGAATTTAAGGATGCCAAAATTCCAGTTTTATCCAATGTTCAGCCCGATCGCCCTACCATATTTGCTTCCGAACTGCGGGAATTAATTATTCAGCAAATGACTTCTCCTGTGAGGTGGCGCGAGATTTGTTTGTATTTAGAGGGATTTGGTTTTGAGCAAGCGATCGAAATTGGCTCAGGCAAAGTTTTGACAGGACTAATTAAGCGCACAGCCAGTAGCCTCAAACTTGTAAATATTTCCAACCTCAATCAATTAACTGAATACATTGCTAGTTAGCGTCTAAAATTATATTAGTTTAGTTATTAGCAAATAATTCTATTAGTCAAGTCTAGTCAAATTTAGTTAAATAAATCTTTAATATTAGGAGAAATTAAGATCATGGAAGTCAATTTTTTAGGATTAGTTGCAACTGCAATGGCAATATTTGTCCCTACCGCTTTTTTACTAATTCTTTACATTCAAACTGCCAGCCGTGACGAAGAAGCTGCAAAAAAGTAATCTTAAGATAGATATAACAAGCTAACCGAATCTAAAAAATTAGCTAGGACATTAAAGAAGAGTTTTCTCTAATCTAATATCCTAGCTACTGTAATTAATTCCTAATTAACTTCTATGGAGCTAGAGCGTTACCTCTTAATAAACTGCCAATGGTTTTAGCCGTAATTTTTAGTTGCACAAACGGATTAGATGGAACCACTGTTTTATATAAATAACTATCAAAGGTCATTTTCTGTACGTCTTTATCGGCACACATTTCTACAAATGCTTCCCGACTGGCATCAGAGTTGTAGAATACTCGTTGCAAAATGTCTAAGACTTTATAGGTAATACCATATTTTTTATCCCAACGCTTTAGATAAACTTTTAGATCGGCTTCGGTCGGAATGCAGGTATTATTGCGGGCAAACTCCACGATCGCCTCAGCACACATCCGTCCAGATTTAGCAGCAAAGTAAATTCCTTCACCACTGGATTTGGTCACATAGCCTGCGGCATCACCTACAAGTGCGACTCTACCTACCACGCGGCGAGGTCTGGGATGTTCGGGAATGGGATGAGCCTCAACTTTAATGATTTCTCCACCTGCAATACGTGGATTAGCGCGGTTGCGAATGCCTGCTTGCAGCTTTTTGATATCGCGTTGATGTACTTTCATTGTGCCTGTACCAACGGCAACGTGATCGTATTTAGGAAATACCCAAGCATAGAAATCGGTGGAAACATCGTCACCCACATACATTTCTGCTAGTTCTTCGTAGTATTTCATTTTGTCATCCGAGATACGAATTCTCTCTTGGAAGGCGATCGCATAGTTATAGTCACCCGCATCAATTGCCTTTGCCACCACCGAGTTAAACCCATCCGCGCCAATGATGATATCGACTTCTAAAGACTTCAAAACCCCTTCAAGTCCACCTTCAGACATATCGGAATAGTTGATGGTATAAGGTTTGGTTCCTTTTTCGACAATTTTAATATCTAAAACGCGACCGTTAATTACAGTTGTTCCCAATTCTTGAGCGCGATCGCGTAAAAATCCATCTAATAATTCGCGACGACACATCCCAATGTACTCACCTGGATTATCAATTTGAATGTCTACCTCCACATTGCTGGGAGAGATCATTTTCATTTTGCGTACTTTACGGTCGATAATGCGATCGGGAATTTCAAATTCGGAAACCATACACAGAGGGATTGCACCCCCACAAGGCTTGGCATTATCTAATTTACGTTCAAATAAATAGGTTTCAATTCCAGCTTTAACCAATGTCTCCGCCGCACAGGAACCAGCAGGTCCTCCGCCTACAACTGCAACTCTTAATGTCATGCTTATGTGTTTTCTAACTTTATGCCATACTAACAGTGACTTTAGGAAAGATTCATAAATAAAAGCGGAATTTTAACATTTAGTTATAAATTAAATTTATGTTACTCATTTAGGCTGTTGTTGTTCGATTTAATTATGGGTTTAGACAAGAATCTAAAATCCGATGAAGGATGATATCTTAAAGTCACCAATTTGTTTCATTTGACTAATATTTTAACTACGATGACAAATTTTCAAGTTGAGTATTCAGGACAAATTCAAGTAAAGAAAGGTGAAAGTCCTAAAGAGCTATATCCTCACCAGAACGAAGCAATAAAAGCTTTGAATCTAAAAAATCAATCTTCCTTTGAAGGTCTGCTGGTTTTACCTACAGGCGGCGGGAAAACTTTAACGGCTGTTCATTGGCTGCTACGGAATTTTATTGACAAGCGTAAAAAAGTTTTATGGATCGCTCATCGTCACGAATTGCTTAACCAAGCTACAGAAACTATTAAATTCACTGCATATAGTTCTCTATTAAAAGAAGTTAAGACGTTTAGCTTCCGAGTGATTTCGGGGTATCAAAAACATGATATTCCCGTAAATATAAAACGAACCGACGACATCATTATTGCTAGTAAAGATAGCTTAAATAGTGGATTAACTCACCTCTTAAATAACTGGGTAGAGCATTCTGATTCAATACTTTTAGTTGTAGATGAAGCTCACCACGCCACTGCTAAGACCTATCGAAAACTAATTAATGCTATTAAAGAGAATTTTGAGAAACGTCAAAAACAGGATGATTTCAGGATGCTCGGGTTAACGGCAACTCCATTCAGATCGAATGAAACTGAAGCAGGTCTATTAAAGAAAGTTTTTCCCGATGATATTATTTTTTCCGAGCATCTAAGAAACCTAATTACTAAAGGAATACTCGCCGAACCGATCTTTGAAAATTTGACTACACAATTAGATTTTTATAATGAACTAAGCGATCGTGACATTAAAACAATAGAAGACTTTGACAAGCTCCCCAAAGATATAGCTGAAAAAATTGCGAAGTCTTCGATTCGTAACAAGCAGATTGTCGATCATTATCTTAACAATCAAGATAAATATAAGCCAGTGTTAGTGTTTGCGATCGACGTAGCTCATGCTATTATCCTTAATGGTTTATTTGAGGCAGAAGGAGTTAGTTCTGATTTTGTAGTCGCTCAAATTCGAGATGCAGCCACTGGGGTAACAATTTCCGCTAAAGATAATGCTGAAAAAATTCAACGATTTAGAGATGGGAAACTTGACGTACTTATTAATGTTGAGATGCTGACAGAGGGAACCGATCTTCCAAGTGTTCAAACCGTTTTTCTTACACGCCCTACAACTTCATCAATACTAATGACTCAGATGATTGGTAGAGCTTTGCGTGGACAAAGGGCAGGTGGAACTGAAAAAGCTTATGTAGTTAGCTTTATTGATAATTGGGAGGATAAAATCAACTGGGTTAATCCTGAAAAACTTCATCTGGAGGAAGATATAGAATTTGTTGATAAAGATAAATCAACAGTTAAACAGATTGCTCGACTCATATCTATCGATAAGATGGAAGAATTTGCCCGAATAATGGATGACTCAATAGATACAGCAGCTTTAGAAAAGTTGGATTTCTTAAAACGAGTTCCTATGGGTATCTACCGATTCTCAATCCTTGAGCCTGCTGAATCTGAAGAACCTACTCCAAGAAATTATACGGCGCTTGTCTATAGCGATTCCCATGATATTTACGATTGTTTCGTTAATGATTTAGAATCCATATTTAATACTATTAACCTTAGTGATCGAGAAATATTAACTGATAAAGAACTTGAATACTTACTCCAAGTTGTGAAAGATAATTACTTTATCAATCATGAGTTTTTAATTGGCTACAGAGATCGAGATATAGAAAATATCTTGCGTTTTTATGCTCAGAAGCAAATAAAGCCTGAATTTATCCCATTCAGCGAGCGTAAAAATTGCGATCTATCAGCTGTAGCAAAACATATTTATGAAAATTCACTAGGTGGTATAGCTAAAACTCAGTACTTAGAATCTCTATGGAATGCAGAGAGGTCATTCTGGCAAGTCATATTTGGGGACAAACTTTATTTCAAAAAACAATTGGATATTGAAATCTACAAACTTGAAGGTGATTATGGCGATCTTAATTTGTCCCCGCCAATAGTAATACCTGATCAAGTTCCACTGGAGAATCTAACTATTGAGCAGCTTAGAGAAAAAGACTCAGAAAGATGTAGAAAACTTGTAAATGCTGTTTACGAGAGAGCTACCGATCCATGGGATTTTATTACTTGTGCTATTACTGGATATAAGAGTAAGACGAAGGTTAATTTTCAAATCGATCACATAAAACCAATGTCTCAAGGAGGGCTAACTATTTTAGATAATCTTCAAGTTCTTTCTCGTAAGGCTCATACAGAAAAGACCAGATCAGAAAATCTTAAAAAATAAACCAAAACTTTATTGAATACGGTGAATGACATAACAGAGTCTGTTTACATTGAAACCAGCATGGTTAGCTACCTCACAGCTAGACCAAGCAACAACTTAATTATGATGGCAAATCAAGAAGTGACACGAAAGTGGTGGAATACTCGGCGCAGCAAATTTACACTTTATGTTTCTCAAGTGGTTTTAGATGAAGCAGCAAAGGGCGATCTAGAAATGGCGGCAAAAAGGCTCGAAGTTCTACAAAGTCTCTTGGTTCTTGAGCTCACTGAAAACGTTCAAGGCTTAGGTTTACAGTTTCTCATTAAAAGCAGTATTCCTGCAAAAGCAGCCGACGATGCAATTCATATAGCTGCGGCTACAGTTCATGGGTTGGACTATATGTTAACTTGGAACTGTAAGCATATTGCAAATGCACAAATTCAAAGATAGCTTGCAGAGATCAGTATTAGCTCTGGATATAAGTTACCGACTATTTGTACACCTTATGAATTAATGGAGGATTAGAGTATGTGGGAAGATGAAATTTTGCAAGAAATACACCAAATCCGTGAAGAACACGCTAGATCTTTCAACTATGATTTCAAAGCGATATTTGCTGATTGGCAAAAAAAACAGGCTATGAGCGGGAGAGAGTTAGTATCATTAGAGACATTAGAGCCTAAATTGCTATCTCAAAATGAGTTAAAGCCGACCATTAAAAAATTATCTTTATGACATCTCAGCCCCAGATTATTGTTCTTGATGATGACCCTACAGGTTCTCAAACCGTTCATAGTTGCTTACTTTTGACGCAGTGGGATGTGGAAACTTTGCAAATTGGCTTAAAAGATAGCTCACCCATATTTTTTATCCTGACCAATACCAGAGCGATCGCCCCAACTGAAGCTAATCGGATTACTAGAGAAGTTTGTCACAATCTTAAAATTGCGTTAGAACTAGAGCAAATTACGGATTTTTTAATAGTTAGTCGTTCAGATTCCACTTTGAGGGGTCACTATCCGATTGAAACCGATGCGATCGCCGAGGAATTAGGTGGTTTTGACGCTCATTTTTTAGTACCTGCATTTTTTGAAGGCGGTAGATTTACCCGCGATAGTATTCATTATCTAGTCGTCAATGGCGTTCCAACTCCTACTCATTTGACCGAATTTGCCCAAGATTCTGTATTTGGCTATAAACATAGCTATCTTCCCGATTATGTCGAAGAAAAAACCAAAGGCAAAATTAAAAGTGCAGAAGTAGAGAGATTTTTATTAGCAGACGTGCGATCGGGCTGCTTGGATCGCTTAATGGAGCTAAAAGATAATCAGTGTGGGGTTGTGGATGCGGAAAATCAAGCCGATATGAATCACTTTGCCCGAGATATTCTTACGGCTGCCTCTAAGGGAAAGAAGTTTTTAT
The DNA here is from genome assembly GCA_964560035.1 of uncultured Synechococcus sp. Lineage (GTDB taxonomy): Bacteria > Cyanobacteriota > Cyanobacteriia > Pseudanabaenales > Pseudanabaenaceae > PCC-7502. The sequence continues at coordinate 6,488 of CAZLKI010000053.1, read as the reverse complement.
TTCGCAGTGCTGCGAGTTTGTTGACGGCATTGGCACAGTTACCTCCCCAGCCTATTCTGGCAGAAGAGATGTTTAAATATGTGCGTAATGGTACTGGAGTCGTGATTGTCGGTTCCCATGTTAAAAAGACGACCGAGCAACTAGAGAAACTATTAGAAAACCCTTCTACTGAGGCTGTAGAAATAGATGTGAGGTTGCTACTCGACCGTGAAAATTCTTCCCTTTTGCGATCGCAGACATTAGAGCGAGTCAGACGAATTTATGATGCCGATCAAACTCCTGTAATCTTTACTAGCCGTCAAGAATTAGAGTTTGCTGATGTTAAATCTCGGCTTGATTTTGGTCAAAAAGTTTCGCAGCTATTGATGGCTATAGTTCGAGGCTTACCGAAAGATATCGGTTTTCTGATTAGCAAAGGTGGTATCACTTCTAATGATGTCCTCAGTACGGGATTAGCATTACCTACGGCAAGGCTTTTGGGTCAAGTTCTCGCGGGTTGCTCTGTGGTAATTACGCCAGACGATCATTTTCTTTTTCCTAATTTACCCGTGGTGCTGTTTCCCGGAAATGTTGGAAATGCTGAAGCGTTGGCTACGGTTTATACCAGATTAACAGGCAAAGAATAATACTTACTAAAACGATCTCAAGCATTTGTAGTTGGATTAGTAAAAATTGCGACTTTAAGACTTTTGGCGATCGCTTGGAGCTTACAATTACCAGTTTTTTTAAGCATTAGTATATGAGAGAGAAATATCTAGGAAGTCATCAGCTACTATATATCCTAGATAAAAATTAATGCATTTATCTATATTGCGATCGCTCTTCTAGAATTTAACTTGCTCTTAAAAAATGTCCACATTTCTAACTAAACTCGATTATCTCTTGCGCGAGACTTTACTGGGCATTAAGCGCGGGGGCTGGATGAACTGGGCGGCAATTAGTACTGTGGCAGTTTTATTATTTTTATTTGGTGCCAGTTTACAGACCAGTTGGCAATTAGAAAACGTATTAGGGCAATTAGGCAGTCAGCTTGAGATCTCGGTTTATCTCGAACAAAATGTGACTGGAGCAACGATGCAGCCGAAAGTTGAGGGGATCACAGGCATTGCCTCGGTAGAAGTGATTACCAAGGATCGGGCATGGCAGAATTTACTTAAAGATTTAGACAATCTCGATCCTAAAAATGCCACGGATCAATTAGGTGTCAATCCTTTAGTCGATGAATTAAAAGTTAGAGCCACAAAAAGCGATCGCCTCCCCGAACTAGCAAGACAAATTGCCAAAATGCAAGGGGTAAGCGAAGTTTGGTATACCAATGAAGTTGTAGAACGTCTGAGACAGTTGCGTCAAGCGGTAGCAAGTACGAGTAGTGTAGTAGTGATTGTATTTACCCTAGTGGCGATCGCCGTAATTATGACAACGATCCGTCTGATTGTGATGGCACGCAGGTTAGAAATTGAAATTATGCAACTGGTGGGAGCTACCGCCAATTGGATTTATTTCCCGTTTGTGTTGCAGGGAATATTTTTTGGCATTATGGGCGCGGCGATCGCATATGCAATGTTATCCCTTGGCTTAAATCTACTTTCGGGCGTAATCATAAACCAGCCTGAATTGATTAAATCCCTAGCTGTAGGCTTAACAACTGATATCCGCGTGCAGTATTTTTTACCACTGATATTATTAGGATTTGGCTCGGCGATCGGCGTGTTGGGAAGTTTAATCGCGGTCAGAAAATTCTCGTTAAATCAAGCTTAAAAAAAATTTGGATTCTAAAGATTAGAACGCTTTAATGCAATCCCTGTAACTGTCTGACTAGGTGAATAATTTCAGGTAGGATTAATTCGTTAATTGCCAATTTGACGGCATTACTCGAACCGGGTAAAGAGAAAACAAGCTTATGCGCATAAATTCCTGCCACAGCCCTTGAAGCGATCGCCCTAGAACCAACTTCTTGCCAACTCAAATATCGAAACATTTCCCCAAAGCCGGGTAGGGTTTTTTCTAATAATGCGGCGATCGCATCGTATGTAGTATCTCTTGGGGCTATGCCCGTACCACCGTTCAAAATTATGGCATCTAGTGACGGCTCGGCAACCAGCTTTTGCATATATCCGCGAATCTGCTCTGGCTCATCTTTGACAATTATGTAACTACTAATCACATGACCCGCATTACTGAGAGATTGTTTAATAAAGTTACCACTTTGATCGTTTTCGGCGGTGCGCGTGTCGCTCACAGTAATCACGGCACAGTTGACTCGATGAGAAGGCGGATCGGGGCAGGGATTAGTAGATGTCATGTTAGTTGCCGTAAAAGACGTATCAAAAATATATTTAATTACTTAAGCTTTATTAAAATCCATACCATTAGCATCGGCATAGCGATTCATAAACCGCAAAAACCGCTCCCATTCTTGTGGGCTATTGATAATATAAATTGCCTCAATGCTATCAGATTTACCGTTAATAAACTTGGCATTGACATTGCGGGTTACCATCTCACCTTCTTCATCAGACATAAACATTCCCGTAATATCCGTCAAAGCTTTATTCTCTTCGTTAGTACATTTGGGATCTCTAAAAATAAAAGTAGCCGTCCCATTGGAACCATCTTTAGCACGAGTCATCTTTACATCTGAAACTTCTTCGTCGATTCCACGAGTTAATTGAATTTTTGCAGTTGTTTTATTTACAGTCATTATTAATATTGCAGTTGATCTAAAGAATTTTTAGTTAGAAAGTAATTATTTCACACTTCTACAGATATTAGTAATCGTCAAATTATTAGCTTTTATTAATTGTGCGATCGCTTCTTGAAAAGCCCTAAAGTTAAAGCCAATCTAAATATACTAGCTAGATAAATATGCTCAAGTTTTGATATTACTTTTACGAGAGTAATAAAACCCAAGAGCGATCGCTCCCAAATAAATCATGAAGGCAATCACATAGACAAAGTTACCAATCGCAGTATCGGCTTGGAGCAGATTGAGTTTACCAAAAAGATAAAACCAGTCATGGGTTACAGCTTCTCCGCCCAGTAAAGGTAAGTATTGAGTTCTAGCATCTTTCATGTAGCGCGAGATATCAAAAAGATTGATCGATATCCAAAATAAAGTAACAGAAGCAGAATATCGTTCTTGACGGATAAAAAAATATCCTGTGAATACAATTGGAACTATTAGTTGGAGTAGAGTTCCGCCTAGAAACATGATAAATTCGCCAAAGATCCTAAAAATGGCATGACCCGCTTCATGGATAATCAGATTGAAGTTATGAATGAATAAAAAGTTGTCATAATCCATCGCTCCCCTAAATCCATATATACCGAGCAATAAAATGAATCCCGCCTTACCGATATCAATTTCTATTTTAGGCTTAGGTGTTTGCGGAGAATTGCGATCGCGCCTTACTGGTAGTGACATGGGAACTAAAAGATTTCATTTAGGGATATTTCCAGCCCTGATTCAGTATATGCAGTTTTTAGTAAATCGCTAAGATTAAGTTCTATAGCCCACTTTTGTAAATAATCAAAATCTAGGCGATCGCCCTGTAATTTTAATACACCCAAGACATCCCGCCATTGCCTTTGCGACTCATTTCTAGTCATGCGATACCACACTAATTTTTGCAAAATAATATCTTCTGGTGTTGGTAGAACCAGCATTCGATCGGGGTTTTGGCGGACTAGCTGCTTTCTACGGCGTTGAAATTCAATTTGAGGGAATGGATTATCTTTAAGAATAAAAATATCAACCTTACCTAAAGATTCATTATCAATCACATTAAATGACCGTTTGTATCTAATTGCATCTCGCACCGCATCTTCTGATACATAGAACCTCGGTTGAAGAGTTTGAATTAACGGGATCATTTTTCCCATCGTCAAATCCGCTACCATATCTACATCTTCAGTTGCACGCATTTCTCCCATTAAACTACTAGCAACAGATCCACCAACTAGATAGGGAATATCTAACTCATTTAAAATTTTTGCGACATCTAGTGCCAGCGAGATTGGATCGATTAGCATAAGTGGTTGATTAGATTGAGATATATGTTGATATAAGAAATCAGACGGATTTAATTTAAGCGTAGCTTTCGCAAATTCTAAACGCAACCTAGATAAACTAGCATGAGGATGCCTTTGCTTTATCCCAATGAGACTTAGCTCCAGGCATCCTTTTGTCCAACTGCTAACCCTTTCAGCTTTTTTAATCAGCGATAGTGATTTCCATAACCCGAATAGATATAATTCAGCATCAATAGTTGTATCAATGGATTGAGTTTTATATCCTGCGATCGCCATTTAAGATTACCTAATAAATTTACCAGTTCAATTTGGTTAAATCAGGGTTGGGGATTAAGATCCTTGCCCCTTACGATCTAGATTACCTATACTTTTGCTAAATGGAGCAACAACTTATTAGAGCGATCTAAAAATGCCTTCATTCCATTCGCATCAAATCCCTTTTGGGCAATTAGAGCTAAGTCATAAACATGATTACAGATTAAGGTTGCCAACTCTTTGGATTGCGAAGGCTTTCCAGTAGTCGAAAGAATTGCACTGCGATCTAAGCTTAAAAGATTCTCCATCAAAGGGTGTGATGTATTTACCAAAAGAATATGATCTTCGGGAAAAGGAGCATTAGTTTGTTGCATTAATGCCGCCATCTCCTGCATTCTCCGTGCCGACTCTGGTAAAAGAATCATAGCTGGGGGTGCAGAAGCTGGATCTTCATATTTCAATGCCTCAGTCCGAATCACTAATTTTGGATAATTTTGGGGAATATTAAGGGCAGCACTAAATATTTCCTGTAATTCATCACTCTTAGTTTTATTGGTTTTGGGGTCGACAAGTTCGGTTTTTGCCTCTTGATTAATCAGGCGATCGCTCAATTCCGAATCCACACGAGAGAACTTGACATCATTAAATTCCCGCTCTAGAAAATGAATGTAATGACTATCAATAAAAGAATCTAGGGTAATAACTTCTAGTCCTTGAGCCTTGTGTAAGTCTATATATGTGGACTGTGCTACTGGATCGGAAGTGTAAAATACTTGATTTTCGTGACTGGTTTTATTGCGTTCTAGATAGTTTTGCAGCGTGGTGTAGTTTCCATATTCACTTTTACTTTCCGAATTGTTTTCAGGATCGATAAAGCTAGTGGAATAAACCATAATCTCCTTAACTTGATTATAGAATTTATCGCTATTCATCGCCCCAAATTTCATAAATAGGCTAATATCTTGCCAGCATTTAAGAAAATCTTCTCTTTGGTCGGCATACAAACTGCTGAGGTGATCTCCTACCTTTTTGGCAATGTAATCTTGGATTTTTCTGACCTTGCGATCGCCCTGCAAGAAACTCCGAGATACGTTTAAGGGAATATCCGAGCTATCAATTACACCGCGTAGAGGCATTAGGAACTTGGGAATTACCTCTTCGCAATTATCGCTGACAAAAACTTGATTGCAGAAAAGCTTAATCTGTCCTTTATTCGGATCGATATCGGCTTTGAGTTTAGGAAAATATAAAATTCCTTTAACAATAAATGGATAATCCGTATTCAAATGTACCCAGAATAATGGATCTTCTTGGAATGGATAGAGATAGCGATAAAATTCTAAATAATCTTCCTTAGTCAAAGAGCTAGGTGACTGATTCCATAGAGCTTTCTGGCGATTAACAACTTCATCATTGAGCGCGATCGGCACAGGAATAAAGTCACAATAGTTACGGATAATCCGCCGCAGTTCGCTAGTTTCCAAGAACTCTTCGGCATCTTCTTGCATTCTCATAGTGATAGTCGTGCCGATGGTCGTGCGATCGCTCTCAGTTAGAGTAAAAGCCGTAGAACCATCACAGAACCAATGTACCGCCTCAGCCCCATCCTTGTAGGATAAAGTATCAATCTCAACTTGAGCCGATACCATAAAGGCAGAATAAAACCCTAAACCGAAGTGTCCAATAATCTGTTGTTGGTGATCGTTAGAAGTATTAGTATATTTCTGAATAAATTCTTCGGCACTGGAAAAAGCTACCTGATTGATATATTTTTTAATCTCATCTGCCGTCATCCCAATTCCGTTATCAGTGACGGTAATAGTCTTTTTCTCCTTGTCAACAGTAACGCTAATCTTTGGCTCTGGAACTTCGGTAGTGGTCTCACCTGCATAAGAAACCATCTTCAGTTTGCTAGTGGCATCGACTCCATTAGAAATTAATTCCCTTAAAAAGATATCTCTTTCTGAATAAAGAGCCTTCTTGATAATGGGAAAGATATTCTCGGTATGAATGCTAATCGTTCCCTGTTCGAGCATAGTCTGTATCTCCTGATCTTAGATTTGATTGGTTAATTCGATCGATTAAGTAAGCTGAATCAATCTGTATCGCTGATAATGAAGAAACTGTCCTCATTGCTATTCAATATTGCTGATTATACGATCGCAGCCCCAATGACTTAATGCGGGTTATCCGTAATTTAA
>CAZLKI010000052.1:0-14061 GCA_964560035.1 uncultured Synechococcus sp. | reverse complement strand
ATTGATAGATTAATTGATAGATTAATTGACAGATTATCAGTCATTCTTATTAATATCGTCCTAATATCGTCTGGGGAGTGATCAAGATTATAGTTCTTTGAGAAAATCTTTAACCGAAATGGCAATCTTATAGTCGCGATCGCTTCTATTAATGTAATGTCTGGCACCTATATACTGGCACCTATAAAATTGGTTTGGTTCCGATTGATAAAATCAGCATTGAACCCAGTGAATGTTCCTTTCTTAAATCTATGCACCAAGACGAACAATGTAATATTTTCTTCCCTAGCTAAATCGGGATTGTTTTCCAAATCTGCTCCCAATATTTACGAATACTTCTGATAATTATTTTTCTGTGTCAACTGTATATCCAAGCTCATAGTAGGGATAATATCTAAAATTATTTTGCCGATCTGCGTCTGGGTAGAGATGGATAGAGCCAAAAACGGAGAAATTTTGTTAAGCTGGGCATAACAGGATAGGTTAAAAGAGCAGATACAAAGGTGACGGAAACTAAAAGACTAAAGAAATAGTTGAAGCTTTGGAGCAAGGGATTCAGTAAAAGATTTGACAATAAGATTAACGGATAGACTGCTAATATGCCCAAAACAACCTTCTTGTAATAGGTCGGCTGGGGATTTTCTATCAATTTATTTTTAGGAAGAGAAAACCACATTTCCATACCGTTAGGTAACTGTTGTGAAGACCTAGCTGAGATAAAATCACGAGATTTCTCCAGCCACTCGTGATAAACCGATGATGTCATCCAAATTCGGAAATGTTTGTAATTATCGAATTTAACAATAACCACATATTCTGGATACCCGTCAACTCTCGGACTAATTACCTCTACTCCTAAAAAACCCTCAAATTCTTTGGCGATATGGTTTATTCCTCTAGACCAAGCTTCATATTCTCGAACATAGTTTAGGTCGACTACTTCTGAAATTACTAATGTAATCGGTGTAACTGATATGTCGTGGTGAGGATTAGTCATAAGATAATTTCTTAGTTAATTTTTGTACTCTAGTTAAATTTTGTAGTAATTAATACAGAAATTATTTCTATAATTGTAAATAAAAGCTAATTAGAATCGCAATTAACTATGTCTAACTTACTTTCAGTGGACTGCACCTATATCCTAAACATTCATCAATTAAATATATTGGCTGTTTTAAAACATCGCATTAGGGTAGCTGAATTACAACAAAATGTTCAATTGCTGAAGTTACTAGAGCAGGAGAAAAACGGGATTATTCCGCTATCTATCCGATTTAACCCTTCAAGCCAATCCGTATCTCAAATTGAATCACTATTTGCACGGTTTAAGCTACTAAGACATGGTTTGATAGATTTTATAAATAAGACTATGGTAAACAAAGCTGTCGCTAAAACAGAGTTACAAGTCAAAAAATTATATGATCGCGAAGGTAACGAATGGTGGTACGCCTACGATCCTAAGTCTGGGAAATCAGTTTATGCCGATTCTGATTTGGAGATGTGTCGTTGGATCGAGGCGGAGTATGAAAATTTTTAAGTTCGTAAAGTCACAACATATACTACTACCCAATAAAAATTATTTATAATGCATGCTTGAAGGAGTGTCAAAAGGCACTAATTCTTATTGATTTGCAAGCTATCTTTTAGGTAATAAATTTGTTAATAAAGGGAATCACTTCTGATTTTGATATTTAATGCCATTAAATTTATCTCTGAAATAGCTCTGTAATTATATCAACAAAGAATTCATAAAGCATGTCTACTCTTTTAGTCAAAAATATTCATACTCTGATTACAATGGATGCCGCACGGAGGGAACTTCGGAATGCTGCTATACTAATCCGAGATCGAGCGATCGCCCAAGTAATCGAGCAAGATAAAGAAGATCCAAATCTAATTTCGGAATTATCAGAATCCGCCGATGAGATTTTAGATTTAGAAGGGAATCATATCGTCCTACCGGGCTTAGTAAATACCCATCATCATTTCTTCCAAACCCTTACCCGTGCAATTCCATCCGCCCAAAATTGCAGCTTGTTTGAATGGCTGGAAGCCCTTTATCCGATCTGGGCAAACCTCACACCTGAGTCGTTGTCAATCAGTTCGCAAATTGCCGCCGCCGAGTTGATTTTATCGGGTTGTACTACTGCTAGCGATCATCACTATATCTATCCTAATGGTTGCACTTTAGACGATCAAATTCACGCAATTCAAGCGATCGGATTGAGGTTTCATGCCAGTCGTGGCAGTATGAGCATGGGAAAAAGCCAAGGTGGATTACCTCCCGATCGCCTAGTCGAGAAAGAAGCAGATATCTTAAAAGATAGTCAACGTCTGATTGAGGAATATCACGATAATTCTCGTCATGCCATGTTGCGGATTACCTTAGCTCCGTGTTCGCCATTTACCGTATCTCAAGATTTAATGAGAGAATCGGCTGCTTTGGCGCGATCGTATTCGGGCGTAAGATTGCATACTCATTTAGCCGAAAACCAATCAGATATAGACTATAGCCTTACTCAGTTTGGCATGACTCCGTGCGATTATATGGAATCGGTGGGATGGTTGGGGCAGGATGTATGGCACGCCCACTGTGTAAAGTTAGATGATTTAGCAATTCAAAAGTTTGGTAAAACTGGGACTGGAGTGGCACACTGCCCCTGTAGTAATATGCGCCTTGCGAGTGGAATGGCTCCGATTCGGAAAATGCTCGATCGCCAAGTACCAGTGGGATTAGGAGTGGATGGCTCGGCATCAAATGATACTTCAAATTTATTAAACGAGGCACGCATGGCATTTTTATTAGCAAGAGTAAGAGAACTTGATGCCGCAGCAATTACAGCAAGGGAAGTTTTAGAATTAGCAACGATTGGTGGCGCAAAAGTATTAGGCAGAGATGATATTGGGGTAATTGCTCCAAGTATGTCGGCAGATTTTATTGCGATAAATTGCGATCGCCTTGAATTCGCTGGGGCACATCACGATCTAGTTGCGGCTTTAATATTTTGTCAAATCAATAAAGTAGATTACAGTTTTATCAATGGGCGTAAAGTTGTGGATAAAGGGATATTAACTACACTCGAATTAGGGAAATTAATAGAAAAACACAATCAACTTGCCTATGAGCTTGTGAACTTGTAACTTCTTAGATTGAGAATAAGGCTCAAAGTTAGTAATGCCGAATTTTTAACCGATATCTATTTTAACCCAGGGTTGTTTCATTCTAAATTTCATATTTTGTGGATCTATAGGGATTTCAGACTTCAGAAAATTCAGCATCTGATAGTTGAAACCAACTAAAATCGTCGCCTAAACCTAGAATGAAATGACCCTGCGAATAAATTAGCGGAAAAACTGCGATCGCTGGGATCTAATCCAGAAGATTTATGAAGATTTATAAGGCAAATATAGTAATGTGCCTGCGAGAAATTGGAGAATTAGCTAAAAAAATCCCACCCTATACTTATCCGCAAGTTAATTCGCAAATTAGGGTGGGGGGAGTCAATCAGATTAACGACTTATTTGAGATTTTTTGATACTTAAACAGCAGGAAATCCCGATCGCACATCTTCCACAATGCCATCTCTCAGGACAATTTCCACTTGCATCATACTAATCAGGTTGTCGCCTTTGCCCACAGGAAAGAAACTATCCAACTGCCCTTGGGTAACTTCTTGTTCGAGTTCCAGTACTTGGATTTGGCTGAGTTGTTGGAGAGCTTGATTTTTTTGTTCTAGAGCCTCAGACTTGCGCTCGTTCATTTGCGATCTAATTGAATCGATTTCGCTTAATACCGCAGGTCCAGGTGGTTTGATACTTTGGCGTTCGATTTCCGCAATCATTTTTTGCCCTTGGGATTCGACTTGTTGAATTTGACCATCAAGTTGTTGGATTTGAAGTTGAAGCTGTTGCTGCATTTCATCTTTCCAGCGCGGCGTGACAATTACCTTAATGTTGATTGCACGCTTAAGAAGAAGCTGATTGGCAAAATCTATTGAATTCATAAAATTGGAATTACTGGTTTAGACAAACATCTCGTTAATAATATCTTGGTAGCGGTCATTTACAACATTGCGCTTAATTTTGAAAGTTTGGGTCATCAAGCCGTTGTCGATCGCAAAAGGCTCCAAAATAAAACTAAATACGCCAATGCGATCGTTTGAGCTATAGCCCGACCGATTTTTAACTTCACGATTTAACTCTTCGCGGAAAATATTCCTAATCGCTTCCGTATCGAGATTTACTTCAGATAGATTGGCACCCGCAGGAATTAATTTACTGGCTTCGAGTCCAGCTAAATTTGGCACAATTAAAGCTCCCAATTGTTTCTGGTCTTGCCCCACGACAATAATTTGATCGATCAAAGCACTGCGTAAACAAGCATCCTCGATCGCCTGTGGTTCAATATTTTCGCCATTACTTAAGACAATCGTATCTTTTGCTCTACCCGTAATTACCAAATCGTTCCAAGGAGTGACATAGCCTAAATCCCCGCTATCAAACCAACCGTCAGCATCGATTACCTTGGCAGTACCTGTCGGATTTTTGTAGTAGCCTTGCATAATTTGCGGTCCGCGCAGAGTCACAATCCCTTTTTGATACGCAGGCAAAACCTCGCGAGTGTTTTGATCTAAAATTCGAGTTTCAGTTTTAGGAATCGGCTGTCCATCGGCATTACGAATATTACGGTGTGGGCGGCGCAAGTGCGTAATTGGAGAAGTTTCGGTCAGTCCGTACCCACTAAGCATGTTGATATTAACAATTTCATAAAAATCTTCCAAATGTAAAGCGATCGAGCCGCCTCCACTGACTACAAGCTCTAAACAGCCACCAGTTGCTTCACGGACTTTTTTATAAACCAAGCGATCGCCCAAAAAATGCAGTGGAGCCAGAGCTAACATTTTTAAACCTGCGCCCAAGCGTTCTCCAACTGAAGGGGATAAATTATCCAGATCCAGTCCCTGCCAAGTTCTACGAGCTTTGATATATGCTGTACTGACTTTAAAAAAGAAATCTACTAACTTTTGCTTACTTTTAGACTGCTCTCGAAATTGCTTTTGTACGCCTTCATAAATTGATTCCCAAAGTCTCGGCACTGCCACCATATAGTTGGGTTGGAAATCCTTAAGATCTTTTTTTACATATCGAATACTTGTATAAATTTGCGTACAGCCTTGGGAAAAAATAAAATATTCAAATGCGCGCTCGTAGGAATGCCACGTGGGAAGAATGCTCATTACTTTCTTGCTCGGTTGCACAGCATAGACATCCAAAGCCCCATTAATTTGATGGATTAAATTGCCGTGAGTCAGCATTACCCCTTTAGGATTTCCGCCCGTACCAGACGTATAAATTAAAGTCGCGAGGGTTTTTGGTGTAATTTCAGGATTACCTAAATCTTTATTGGCACCAAGTTCTAGGACTTGCAAAAAGTTAGAAACACCTTCAGGTAAATTGGACTCTGAATTAGATTCATCGGATAGCAGAATAATTTGGGCGATCGGTATACGATCGAGTTCGGGCTGAAGTTTTTTTAGAGTAGCAACATTTTCAACTACTAAAACCGTACTATCGCTATTTTCGAGAATGTATAAAAGTTCTTGACGTTCTGCCAGAGCGCTACGCGTAGCATTAGAACACCCGATCGCCATGATTCCTTGATCGGCAATCAACCAACGGGGAGAGTTATCGGCAATTAGAGCTACACGATCGCCTGTTTGAACGCCCAGCGATCGCAAACCCGCCCCAAATCTTGCCATTTTATCTACTAATTCAGCATATGTGAACTTGACTTCAGGTTTAACATGAGGATCGTAAACTGCCAGAATATCTGGATATGCCTGAGCCGTCTTTTGCCATACTTCCCAGAGGTTTTGAGCGTTTGTATGATCTAGAGGTTTGGGAGTATTTACATTAATCTTTGCATCGATCATATTTTTATTCCAAAAGATAAAAAAGTAAATTTAATGTTATTTGATATTTAAGCCAGATAATCTACCAAAATCACAATGAATTGTCATGAATAGAACTAGATATTACTACATGACTTCAAGTTAACTTTGAGCGATCGCGAGATTAAGTTCGCACGAAAAAGATACATAAACGATCTAACAGTAATTACTTAACATTTCCCAACAATAAAAGATTAATTAAAGAATATGATTTTGTAATATCAATCTAAACTTAAGCAAAATCGATAAATGCTTAAACAAAATCAACTAAGCTTCAAATATATTGATTGGAACATATTGATTAGAACTTAAGCAAAATCAAATATAGCAATTAAAAATCAACTTCAAGGCAATTTATTTATAGCAACTTTATGACAGTTAAAAAAATTATCTCCGTTGGCTTCTTAGTGTTCTTACCAATTTCTGCTGCTGCTGAATATTTACACTGGGGAGCGATCGCGGTTTTTGTGACTTGTTGTTTGGCGATTATTCCTTTAGCCAGTTGGTTGAGTACTGCGACTGAAGAGATTGCTGTGGTATTAGGTCCATCGTGGGGCGGCTTAATGAATGCTACGTTTGGGAATGTTACCGAGTTAATTATCGGCTTAGTCGCATTAAAAGCGGGCTTGGTGGAGGTGGTTAAAGCTAGTATTACGGGCTCAATTTTGGGTAATTTATTGTTAGTTCTTGGTTTGGCAATGTTTTTAGGAGGGTTGCGTTATAAAGAGCAAGAATTTCAACCCATGCTTGCCCGTACTAATGCTTCTGTGATGAATTTGGCAGTAATTTCCTTACTTATTCCTACGGCTGTTAACTATACTTCTACAGGGATTCAGGATAATACTTTACAAAGACTATCGATCGCTATCTCCATTGTTTTAATTTTGGTTTATGGTGCTACTTTACTATTTTCCATGAAAACCCACTCCTATCTCTATGATGTCGGTGTGACTGAGATTGAAGGCGAAGGTGGCGATCCCCAAAAAGTAAATTTGTGGTTATGGGTTGGGGTGTTATTGGTGTCAACCGCTTTAGTGGCGATCGAGTCAGAATTTTTGGTGGCAAGTTTGGAGGAGGCAACTGCTAGTCTGGGCTTAACTGCTCTATTTACAGGGGTAATTGTGCTCCCAATTATTGGCAATGCTGCCGAGCATACAACGGCGGTAACTGTAGCTATGAAAAATAAGATGGATTTATCGGTATCTGTTTCTGTTGGCTCTAGTATGCAGATCGCTTTGTTTGTGGCACCTGCTCTAGTATTGAGCGGTTATTTCTTAGGGCAACCGATGGATTTGAACTTTAATCCGTTTGAATTAGTAGCCGTAGCTGTGTCAGTTCTAATCGTTAACTCTATTAGCTCGGATGGTCGCTCTAACTGGCTGGAAGGAGTGCTATTACTGGCGACGTATCTAATTTTAGGAATTGCATTTTATGCCCATCCTGTTACTTAACTTATTATTACTCGATCGGAACTTAATCAGAACGAAGAGCTTTTTTAACTCCTTCCGCCACTTTTTCTATAGTTTCAAACTCTAACTCTGCCCAAATTGGTAAGCTTAAGACTTCGGTTGCTAATAGCTCGCTTACGGGATTGGTGGGATATTTACCTTTATAAACTGGGAGTAAATCTTGGGGAATCGGATAGTAGATCATGTTACCGATCCCTAGTTCGGAGAGATTTTGAGCTACTCGATCGCGTTTGCCATTGGTAATCCGAATAGTGTATTGATGAAAAACATGTCCAGTCGGAATTACAGGGGTAACTAAATTAGGGAGATCGGCTAAGAGTTGATTGTAGGTTTCTGCAACTCTGCGTCTTTGTTGATTCCACCGATCTAAATATGGAAGCTTGACCCGTAAAATTGCGGCTTGAATGCTGTCTAGGCGGGAGTTGTAACCAAACATTTCATTGTGGTAACGCTGTTTAGACCCGTGTACCCTCAGCATTTGACATAATTCGGCACTGCGATCGCAATTAGTAGTGATTATGCCACCATCTCCGTATGCCCCCAGATTTTTAGTGGGAAAAAACGAAAATGCGCCAATATCGGCGATCGCCCCTGTAAATTTAGATTGAATTGATGTTCGAGTAGAGAGATCGCATTCTTGTTTGCAAATACCACAATCGCCAAAATACTTAGCACCAAGGGACTGAGCGCAATCTTCAATTACTTTTAAGCCATACTCTTTAGCAATTTCTAAAATCTGCGTCATAGCGGCGGGATAGCCAAATAAATGCACGGGCATGATTGCCTTGGTACGGTCGGTAATTTTGCTTTTAATTAACTGCGGATTCAGGTTAAAGCTTTCAATATCCACATCCACAAATACAGGCGTAGCTCCAACATTGCTAATGGATTCGGCGGTGGCAAAAAAACTAAACGGGGTCGTAATTACTTCATCACCATGACCGATCCCCAATGCTCGTAAGCCAATAATTAAAGCGTCTGTGCCCGAGTTGACAGCGATCGCATACTTTACACCCAAATAATCAGCGATCTCTTGCTCCAAAAGCCTAACATCTTCACCTAAAATAAACTGTCCCGATTCTAGAACGCGATTAATTGCAGCTTGGATTTCGATTTTAATGGTGTTGTACTGAGGCTTGAGATCGAGGATGGGAATTTTGGGCAAAATTTTAGACATGTCCGAATTTTTAACTTACAAGATCATACCCCGTTCGATCTCTTAAATCTAGACATTTGCAGTGGCTTCAGTTTTAGCGAAAATCATTCTTCCTGCCGAGGTTTGTAAAGCACTGGTAACAATTACCCGCAACTGCTTACCCACAAAAGTCCGCCCATCTTCAATTACAACCATCGTGCCATCTTCTAAATAGCCTATGCCTTGGGTTTGTTCTTTACCTTCTTTAAGTACCTTCAAATTTAAAGAATCACCAGGTAGATAGGTGGGGCGCAAAGCTTGAGCTAGATCGTTAATATTCAAAACCTCGACTTGGTGGAAGCTGGCAACTTTATTGAGGTTGTAGTCATTGGTAACTAGAGTGCCGTTAATTTCTTGAGCAAGGCGGACTAATTTGGCATCTACGGTTTGAATGTCGTCATAGTCAGCAGGGTGAATTTTAATGCGATCGCCATACTCACTGCGTAAATTATTCAAAATATCTAAACCTCTCCGCCCCCGCACCCGTTTTTGATCGTTAGAGCTATCAGCGATCAGTTGTAACTCTTGGATTACAAACTGCGGTACCAGTAATTGACCTTCTAAAAATCCCGTGTGCATTAGAGTCTCAATCCGTCCATCAATCACGCAACTGGTGTCTAAAACTTTACTAGCCGCAGGTATAAGCGTCCCCTCGGCGATTAGAGTGCTTTCCACGTTATTTGGATTTACTAAGCGTAGTAGAGCCCGTCCGTGGGTGTCTGAGACGGTCATACCTGAGTAGGCAAAAATAACGCTGACCATGATCGCAGTCAAAGGTTTGAAGAAAGAGAAGTCATCGGGAATCGGTAGCAAAAATAGTGGAGCTAACATTAAGTTTGCCAGCAATAGCCCTACAACTAAGCCCACAGCCCGACTGAGCAAAGTTTCCACAGGCATGGATCTAACCTTGGTTTCTAAGCGACGATAGGTAGACTGAGCAAATAATCCTAAAATTAGTCCCAAAAAGGAACCAACTCCAAGCATTACCCACCGTAGCCCTTGGGCATTAATTTCGGCTAGGGTTTGAATTGGCAACAGATCGACTCCGTGAAACCCTGTACCAGCACCTGCAAGAATGAATGAAATAATAATGACGGCATCAATCATGATGTTTGCGGGAACCCGCTATTTGTATGAATATTTTATGAATAAGTAGAGTCTAAAGCTTCATTTCGATAATTGTCTCTATCTTTAATGTTTCTCAAGCCTCTATTAACAATTCTACACAATTAACCTAATCGGATAAATGGAGGTAATCCTCAATTATGGGACGGTTTTGGTCATTCACAAGTTTCAAAGTCAAGTTTCTCATTGCCTATGATTATTAAATTAACTTCTAAAAAACAAGTAGATCGAGTAGCCGATCGCGATCGCCAGTGCCAATGTATAAAACCAAAACCGCAGCCAAAATCTGAGAAATAGTCCGCATAGCCCCCAAAACTTAGGAACCCTAGTATAGTTCCAGCAGGGCTTGAGACTTTTAATTTCGGCGGTTTCGTATTGTGAGATCTTTTGTGTGGGTAAGATCTTGTAATGCACTCTAGCAAACGGTACCAAAATATTAATTTGTCTATATCTTTGATGTCTAGCTGTAAGCCTTTTGCGCAGATTTATCGCTTTACCCACATAAAACAGTCGCCATAAAGCCGTCATGTAATACACTCCAGACTGTTCGGGCATTTGTTTGAGGTTGGCGATCGCCTTGGAGGGCAATAAAAAAACTCTAATTGACATTTTTTATATACTCAAACTCTCAAACTCCGATAGTACTTGCCAGCAGGGTAGAAAGTAATTTGCCAGCACATCATCGACTTCCCAAAACTCGGAGTAGCGATCGCTGGAGCTATAATTACCCATAAAAATAATTAGCAGGTCTTGAAAAGGTAGATTAGGCTTAGTTTTAGCCATAAATTCTTTGTAAAGTGAATCGATCGCATTTTGTAAATAAAGCAGATTACTGATAACTTTAGCGAAAATTCCGATATCTCCCAAATCTCCCGTCATTGTCGGTAGGTAGGTAGAGTTGTACTCTTCGAGAAAAATTTGATAGAGATGGGCGATCGCTTGCTTGAGGCTAACTGTTATTTCTAAGGAAGAATTCTGACCTGCTCCCAGCCATTCTGAAAGTAGGTCTTTCTCAAGATCTGACTCTGAAAATACCGATAAACTAAACTCCAATAATGGTCGCAATACTTGTAAAAACAAAAAATCAATATCGCCTAAGCTCAAATCTAATTTAGTTGGTTCCGTTTTAAAGATGGAGGAACTGAGGAGGCGATCAACTGACCGCGGATTGTCCCAAATAAACTTAAACTCCGCCACATCCGCTACAATCTCACCAATCAGATGGGTAAATAACAATCCCAATCTCTGCTGCACTTCGGCATGAAAGAAGACCCGCGATCGCTCTATATCTATTTCTACTTTATTCCCCGATCGCTTAAATAATTCTCCACAAGTTACGATTCCATCAGGTGTATAGGCATTCTCGCTAGATCGCAAAGATTGATTACAGGTGCTAAGAATGGCGTAATCACTTTCAAACTGGGTAAGCATTAACTGCCAGTGATGTCCCCAGATATCATGAACTAGGAAAGCTTCAGCTTTTTTGGTAGGAATAATATTGATTGATCGCACTAAAGACTGAGAAATTTCCGAAGTAGTAAAACCAGTCAATTGAGCTAGGCGATCGCACCATTCCGAATTAATATTTTTTACACTCCAAGCACTAAATATCGGAAACCGTTGGAACTGCTCGAACTGAAATTGATTGAGCGATCGCAAGAACTCCCGAACTTCAGATTGCTCGATCGCAGTTAATTCCGCCCAAATCGCAGAATTAGATAATTCTTCCCCCATGTAATCAATACAAAAATAAATCTGAGTATCAGTATGAATGCAATTTATCGCCATAGGTGGAATGGGAATATTGCCAAATAAGTAATGAAATAAAGTCAAGTAATCTGGATTTCCACCAGTATTTCTATCACTATTTCCACCAGTATTGCCCTCAGTCTCAACACTTCCTAATACAGCTGCAATTATCCGTTTTTGGCGATCGATCTGCCGATCCACTGCTTGTAAGATTTTAGAGATTTCTTGCTTATGCTCGTGGGATAACTCAAACATCTCACAGAGGCGATCGAGAGCTAAAGAAGAATTCAATGAGGTCGGAATTGGATCGGAATGATATTGGCTTAAGGTCAAAGACTGGATATCTCCCTGCCATTTTTGCCCACCAATCTGACTGTAGCGAGTTACAAGCACATCTGACTTCACAAAGGTATTTCGGACTATTGTGGGAATTTGAGCGATTGGTAGGCGATCGCGAAAAATAGGGTGGGCAAATTCTTTTAAAGCCTCTCGAATCTGGCGTAACCTTTCCTGTTTTGATATCAATAAAGGATGAGATTCTGAAGTCAGCCGTGATAGCTCTAAAGCTTCTGCTAATAACTCTCGGCGTGAGGAATTGGGGATGGGAATATACATAAAACGCCTTTATAAACCTTTATAAAAATGAGACACAAAAATACAATCGCAAATCTAAACCCAGATCTAAACCCAAATATTATTACAGCGATCGCAGGTTTAATCTAAATTCAGGCAAGATGTCTTCACCCGTCAGATAATCAGGATTATTAAGAATTTCTACGGGTTGATTTTGGTGATAAATTTCGACTATTTTGTCCTTACGATTAATTAGCCAACCAAGTCTTACGCCATTTTCTTGATATTCCAGCATTTTGGCTTGAGTTTCGCTCAGGGTGTCTGAAGGCGACATTAGTTCTAAAACAAAATCTGGGGCGATCGGCGGAAATTTTTCTCGTTGGGATAACGTCAACTGATGCCATCGATCTAAATGAATCCACGATACATCAGGCGATCTATTTGCGAGGTTAGGTAATTTAAAACAAGTTGAAGAGTCAAATACTTTACCGAGTTTAAGGCGATCGTTCCAAATCCAAAACTGAGCATTCAATTCAGAATTATAAATTCCTGTTTCACCACCTGTCGGAGCCAAAATGATTACCTCTCCTTGAGAATTTCGCTCAAATTTAACATCGGGATTTGTTAGGCAAAGATCGTAAAAGCGATCGTCACTCAGCTTGACAATAGATGCGAGATTTAGAGTTACCGTATTCATTTCTTTAATTTAGAAGTTTAATTTTCCAGTCTATCTAATCGGGTATTAGTAGCCTCAGCAAATTGCCCAACCACCCGAATTAGTTCTACAAACTGGGCTTGAGTTTTAGCATAAGTTTCGGCTTGCTGATTGCCCAAAGCTTCAATTGCTCTAGCATTACTGTTAACAATAGACTCAGTTATTAGTTGGCTTGCTTTTATTTCTGCCATTTCTCGGTCATGCTCCCTGCGCTGTTCTGCCATTTCTGCACGGGCTTCTTGATGAGACTGGGTTAAGCTAACTAATATTGCCTGAATTTCTGCAAATGTCATCATTTTGCCCTTAAGTTTGTTCTTGAATTATGGGGGCGATCGCTATTTTAAATAGCGTAATGCCTAATGTGAAAAATACAGTCCCTTCAGAATCCTATCATTTCCCATTATTTCTTAGTATCCTAAATTTTTGCGTTAATGAAGTTCTGATGAATTTTAGAATTTTATTGCACTCAGACTAATCTGATCTCAGTACGTTGATTGCGGGCATTGCTGGGGGGAATATTTGGGAGGATCTGACTGAAGCCTTTTCCTTCCGCCACGATATTATTTGCCACACCTCGACTGCGAAGATAATTTACGACAATTTGCGCCCGTTCTTGACTGAGGATTTGATTGGTTTGAGCATCGCCTGTTTGCGAAGTATGTCCGATTACTCGCACAGCCACGGTTTGAGTGCTAAATTCGCCAATTTCCTTTGCTAGTCGATTGAGGGTTTGTTGACTTTGAGTCGCTAGTTCCGATGAACCACTAGGGAATTTTACTTCACCCCGTATTTGCAAGTTACCGATACTCTGAGCATTGCGGATTTGGCTGGCACTAAGTTGAGGTTTAGTATTTGCTTTGCGGGTTCCTGCTAGTCGTTCTGCCAGATCGGGATCGTTAGCGCGCACCAAATCTATTAATACTTGAGTATTTTCGGCTGCTTTACTCAGAAATTGACTTGTATAGAGTCCTTTTGGATCTGTGGGAATTTGCTCTAATTGCCCCGCTAAAGATAAAACTGCGGCTGTAGCTCCAATCCGTTTAGACAGAGTATCATCGCTCATCCAGCGTTTGGCTTCGATCGCTGTAAAAAAATCAATTCCTTGTAAGACTGCCACCGCATCATTAGGCTGAAGGTTTCCATCTTGGGCAATTTGCTTTTGCAGTTGAGATGTATCGCGTCTATTAGTATCTATGCGGCGATAGTAGGTTTCGAGCAGTTTAGTTAATAGTTCGGGTTGGGATTGAATTAAGCGATCGCTCGCCACTAAAACATCCACAATTG
>CAZLKI010000051.1:10712-14150 GCA_964560035.1 uncultured Synechococcus sp. | reverse complement strand
CGAGCCTGTGCTAGTTTGCCCTTGAGACCGCGATTAGAATGCACGCTAAAAATTTCGTAGCGATCGCCATTAAATAAATATTCAGCCACATCAGTATATTCTTCACCCTTAATTAGCTGCCAACGGTGATTGATAAAATCTAGCTTGTAGTCAGCCGTATCTAAGACTGTAGAAGGGCGATCGATAGTGGCGGATATTGTGGCTGTATAATTAGCACTTTTCTGACTTGGAGGCGTAATTATGCTGGTAATGTTGCGGTAGAAGCAGTTTTCGTTGTAACAAAATCGCATCTTTGCCATAGAGTCTTTGATTTTATCTAATCTCTGCACGATTTCGAGATCGGACTCTTTGGTGATTACATTGCTAACTGAGTTCCCATCAGCGTATGCGGGAAAAGCTAGGTAAATTAGGATTAATATTGCTAGAAGAAAGTGCTTCATACTTTGTTTTCGATCTTTTACTCGATCTTTTTATTCGGTGCCCATGCGATCGACAATGATCAAATCGGTAGCTTCTTCTAGCTCAGGGACAAACTCGGTACCTTTTAGTCTCATGCCTAGCTCGAATAAAATTTCTGCCATATCATCCCGCGAAACCTTAATATTGCCGATCGCCGATAATCTTCTTTCTAATTCTTCTTGTACGTAGGTTCTAAGGTTCCGAATATCATCTTGCAATTTAGCTTTAGACTCGGAAAGGTTATCGCGGAGGAGCCCAGTTGTTACCTCTAGATCTTCACCAAGTTTATCAAAATTGCTAGTAGATTTACGATGTGTGCGATCGATGATTTGTCTGAGCTCGTTTCTTTCCTCTTCGCCAGTTAGCTGCAAAGCTCTAATCCTTTTATCCATAGTATCTATAGCCGAACGCAACTCGATCGCATTAGTGCTTTTGACCTCTTGAACGCGATCGATCAATTCTTGTCTAAAATTTACCAAGTCTGACTCTAACTTATCAAAACGGGTATTGTAATCTCGTAGCTGCGAGCCAAAGATGATGTCCCGAATTTGGTCAATGTTTCCCAGCTTATCGTAAATTTCTTCTTTTTTGAGTTGGTTCATTGGCTTGCTTATTTGCTTATCGGTTGTGGATTTGTTAAGAATCTGAGCTTAAAGATGTGAGTAGTTCTAGCGATCGCCACTCACATCTTTAGATTGAATAATACCGTACAAGCTGACCGACTCACACCTAATTCATAATAGCTTCGGGTAATCGCACATTGCAGCCGCCCAATCCACAATAACCATTGGGATTTTTAGCCAAATATTGTTGGTGATAACCTTCCGCAAAATAAAACTCTGGAGCAGATAAAACCTCAGTAGTAATCGCACCATAGCCTGCGGACTTTAGGGCTGTTTGAAAAATCTGTAACGAAGCATTAGCTAAATCCTGCTGAACCCGATCGAAGTAGTAAATACCAGAGCGATATTGCGTACCCTTATCGTTGCCTTGTTGCATTCCTTGGGTGGGATTATGACTTTCCCAGAATACTTTTAATAATTGCTCGTAGCTGATAATTTGCGGATCGAAGACAACTAAAACCACTTCATTATGCCCCGTCATACCGCTACAAACTTCCTCATAGTTAGGATTAGGAGTAATTCCCGATGCATATCCTACAGCCGTAATATAGACTCCAGATATTTGCCAAAACTTACGCTCTGCTCCCCAAAAACAGCCCATGCCAAATAAAGCCTGCTGCATACCCTGAGGATAGGTCGGCTTGAGGGGGTTGCCATTCACAAAATGCGTAGCGGCAGTTGGGATTGCTACACTTCTACCCGCAAGGGCATCACTACGAGTAGGAAGAGTTAACTTTTTACCAAATCCAAATAAAGCCATAATAATTTTTACGATAGTGATTATTTACTTATTGTAAACAAACTCCCATGGGGATGAGATAAAAGGTAAATAAATACTTAAAAATAAGTAAGGATTAGCCCAAACAATAGCCCCATCGGCAAATCAGATCGACTGAAAGCGAACCAATTACTTTTTAGACTTAGTAGGTATCTCGGCAACCCTTGGTAAATCGGGATCTATCGATTGATTGTAATCAATAGTAGCAATCTTATCTAGTGCCAGCCAATCATTGCCGTAGGTTTCATCTGCATAGATTTCAATTTGTTCTCGATCGATGGAACTGACTCTATAGATATAGTGAGCTAGTGCCTTCAGAATCTCAGGCTGCGGTTCGTGAATATTTGCCCTGACATATTTATTGACAGTGACATGAGAGACACCTGCTTGTAGTGCCAGCTTTCGCTCTGACCAGCCACGCTGCTTCATTGATGCTTTGATCGTAAAAGCCAGTCTGTTTATGCCTTCTACTGTATACCTATTCCCATCCATTTCTGATTTATGGAAAGATACTTTCGTCATTTTTTCTACCTAGCTGCGATATTTTACACATTATTGATTAGATCGCTTTTGATTAGCTTTGCCATCCTTTAAATAATCTTGCCTACTCTAGCAGTATTTGGTACCATTTAGGCTCCTCCCCTAAATCTATTCATAATAAAATACTAATTAATGTAGGCTAGATAGTAACCTGTTAGCCCAAAAATGTTAGAAGTTAATACCATACGATCTAATCACAATTCTATGGTATTTTACAACATAATAGTTAACACCAACTAACAAATCGCATAACTGCAATGGGTGAAAATGTCAGACCAAGGATTAGTAAAGTAATTTATGAATTAGTAAAAAGGGCAGCCTCTGCTAGTTGTATATCATCTGGACATTGGCTAATCGAAGCAATTAAAGAAAAAGCTGCAAGAGAAGGATTTCAGATCGTAGACAGCAAAATCATTTATGTTGAACCTAATCTGGATGAATCTAAAGCTGGATTTAGGGGCAGTCAATACAAAAATATAATTGCAACCCTTGAAGAACTTTAGACTTGTTTTATACTTTTAAATACTTCCTAGCTCAAATCATTTAACCAGAATCATCCTACCCAACAACTCTATCCATTTAAACATTTAAATCAATAAAGTTATATTGAAGACAGTTAACTCAGCCAGTTTGTGCGCGCAGCCATGCCCAAGGAATTACAATTAACTTGTTGGAAGTGGGAACGAAGGCGCGTTGATTGAAGACATCGTAATTATTACGCTCGATCGCTGTCAAAATATCTCGATACAAAATTAAAGACGACCACACGGGCCAACGCGCATCTCTACATAGAGCAGATATACCTTTTTCGGCTTGATAATACAAATCTCTTGCCCTTTGAATTTGAAATTTCATTAAATTAATCCAGCGGTCGTCGATCACGCCATTAATTAAATCTTTTTCGGTGTAGTCAAAATACTTTAAATCTTCTAAGGGTAAATAAATTCTGCCTCGGCGCACATCTTCACCAATGTCACGCAAAATATTTGTTAACTGCATGGCAATACCAAGGGCGATCGCTGCTTCTGTAGCCGTGGA
>CAZLKI010000051.1:8961-10612 GCA_964560035.1 uncultured Synechococcus sp. | reverse complement strand
TTGCCGATTGCAATCCGTCTACTAATTCGTCCGTACGCCTACACCAAGCATATAATGCCCAGATCGCACAGCGTTTAGCTTCGGACATCAACATAGTGCCAAGATAAAAAGTTTTGGCATATTTGGCGGTGATATCACGACAGGTTTTATACGCCTCTGGTAAAGAAGCGGGATAAAGCATTCCCACGAGATTAAGCAAGGGCTTTGGCGGCAGTTGTTTGACCAAGGGTTTGACTAGAGATGAGGTGAGATTCGAGGGCGGAGTTAATCGCCTGTGCAGTCAGCTTACCAGAAAGTACGGCTCCTTCCATACTGCCCAAATATTCTTGCATAGTATAGCTACCAGACAAGAAAAAGTTAGCAATTGGAGTGGCTTGACTGGGGCGATATGCCTGTCTGCCGGGAATAGCTTGGTAAACAGAGCGAGGAGTTTTGACCACTCTAGCTTTCAAAACTTTAGCATGGTCGGGTATTTGTGCGGGGAAGAGTTTTGCCAATTCGGACATAGTGGCATCAATAATTTCTTGATCGGACTTACTAATCCAGTCGGCGGCAGGAGCTAAAACAAGCTCTAACATAGATTTGTCAGGATCGGCATATTCCTTACAGGTGACGCTCATATCGGCATAAACACTGAGTAGTGGCGATCGCGAAAATAAAAGTTGATCGACATCAGTTAATTTGCGATCGAACCAAATTTGCACGTTAATTACAGGTACGCCTTCTAAACCTTCGAGCTTTTGAAAAAATTCTAACTCTTGCCAAGCTTGAGGCATAACTAACTTCATGATATCTACCGACATGGCAGAAACATAGGCATCGGCAATTAATTCGTGACTTTCTTCGCCTAGTCCGCCAATCAGAAAATGCTTGACCGAACCATCGGGATTTAATACTATTTCTCGCAGAGCAGTTTGCGTCCAGACCACACCGCCACGAGCGGTAACATGATCGACAATAGGCTGACAGAGACGTTCGGGGGGTGCACCATCTAAAAAGGCAATTTTGGAGCCGTAGCGTTGTTGTAAAAATTTATTGAGGGCAGTAAGGATGATCATGGCTGATACCTCTTCGGGATTGATAAAAGTTAATGCTTTAGAAGCAGCAATAAAAATATCGGTGTTGACTTTTTCATCTACGCCTTGCAGTCTCAACCACTCGATCAGGCTGTATTTATCAGTGGATTCTACATATTTTTGTCCGCGCACGATCGCTGGAATTAAGCCAATGGCAAACCGAATTTTTTGATTCCAAGTAAGCATATCGTTGTTTTTCAGAATCGCCACGATCACGTTAAAAGGTGCGGGAATATCAGGAACGTCAAACCTAGACAGAATTTCGGGTTTTTCGGGTTGATTAAAAATTAGGGTGTGTTGTTTCCATTGCAGGCGATCGCTAATTCCCAACTCTTTCATCAGTTGCAACATATTGGGATAAGCCCCAAAAAAAGCATGGAGTCCAGTTTCTACCCAGTCCCCATCTTCGTCTTTCCAAGCTGCCACCAAGCCGCCCAAGGTAGCCGACCTTTCCAGTAAAATCGGAGTGTGTCCCAAGTCTGTTAAATATTTGGCGCAAGATAAACCTGCTAAACCTGCCCCAGCGATCGCAACCCGCATATTTCACCTAAATCTACTAATTTTTAATTTATTAA
>CAZLKI010000051.1:0-8861 GCA_964560035.1 uncultured Synechococcus sp. | reverse complement strand
ATTTTTATATTCTACTGCTTTATAAAGCTTAACAATGCCTAAAATCTCAACAAAACTTCCTAAATTTCTGGGAAAAAGCCCCTATTATAATTAACCACCAAACTAACTGAGGAATCAGATAAAATTAAAGGCTGTTAGGTGTGAGATTTAATATGGCAGGCTACGTTCTGGTGCTGGCGATTTTGATCTTAGGCGGGATAATTGCCACCCTCGGCGATCGCATTGGGACTAAAGTGGGCAAAGCTCGGCTCAGTGTATTTAACCTTAGACCGCGAAATACGGCAACTTTAATTACGATCGCCACGGGCGGGATGATCTCAGCCTCAACTCTGGGTGTGTTACTAGCAACTAGCAGTCAGCTTCGAGATGGATTATTTAGGCTAGATAGCATTCGGGCAGATTTGACCAGTGCCACAACTGAGAAAGAAAAGGTTCAAGCTGAATTAGCCGATACCAAGTTGCAAAGGGATCAAGAAAAACGCAATCTCGAACAAATTAATAATTCCCTAGTCGAAGCTTTGTTTAGGCAGTCGCGCACTCAATCTCAATTGCAATCGGTGCAAAGAAAGTTTCAAAATGCCAAGCTAGAGCTCGAACAAGTTCAGGCACAGGAGCAAGAATTGATCGGTAAAATTCAAGAGTTAAATCAGCGGCAAAAAAGTCTAGTAGCCGATAGTAAAAAACTTACAGACGAACGCGACCAATTAAATATCGATCTCAAAAAAATTACCAGCGATCGCACTGCCCTCCGCAATCGAGTTAATGATTCCCAAATTAGGCTTAGTGTCATCGAAAAGCAACGCACAACCCTCAATGCCGAACTCAAAACCTTAGAGACAAGCCGCGAACAACTAACCACTAGAATCCAAGCACTACGGACGGGCATTCTCACTTTACGGGCGGGTAATTTTTTAGTTCAATCCGAGCAAGTTTTAACGGCGGCAGTAGTAAATGAGGGATTATCTGCATCCGAACGACGATTAGCGGTGTTGCAAGTGCTCCAAGAAGCCGATCAGAGTGCCCGCGTGCTTTTAGATTTCCCTGCCGCGAGCCGTCCCGTGATCCAAGTTAGCGAAGCCCAGATCGATAATATTGTCCAAAAGCTGGCAGATGGTAAAAGTTATATCCTGCGAATTTTGTCGGCGGGTAACTATCTGCGTAAAGAAAATAATGTGGCAATCTTGGCAGACGTGACCCCAAATCGGGAAGTATTTAAGCCCGGAGAACTGATCGCATCGCTGCAATTTAAGCCCAATATGTCTGATGCTGAAATTGAGGGGCAATTGGATAAATTATTTTTATTAGTGAGCTTTAGAGCAAGACAACAAGGGGTTTTACCCAATCCGTTTACAGGTAAAGTGGGAAATTTCCCTCAAAGTGCTTTGTTCGATCTCACCAAAGAGTTCAAGCAATACAAGTCGGCAATTGAAATTCAAGCGATCGCCAAGGATACAATTTTTACAGGTAGCCCTTTAACTTTGACTTTAGTAGTCTTAGAGAATGGTGTGGAGATTCGCCGTTTTGGTTAAGCCGTTTTGGTTAATTAGATAACTAACTATGCCTAAGATCTTAGAATGCGATCGCTGTAACTACTATGCCCACAGTAAATATTTGAATTGTGCCGTTCATCCCAGTGGGGTTGATGGTAATTATTGTCCAGACTTTGAAAGCTCAGAACTATGGATTTTAGAAAACCCTGAAAATTATAAAGATCAGCAGTTTGAAGATATGTTTTGGCACCCGATATTTACAGGAAGATGTCCCATGTGCGATCGGGAGTTTTCCAGATTTCAACCACCACCGATTAATTGGTATTGCGATCAATGCGGTTGGGAGGATGAATAAATAATGTTATTAATTTCATTAAGAAATTTTGACCGAACCTCAATCAAACCCAATTAAACATAGTAGAGTCATAGGTAGGCTCTAGTTATTAGTAGGTCAAAACGCAACAATTACGACTATTATTTCCGCACTATTTCCGCATTAACTGAGAAGATAAAAAAGTAGGTAATATGACATTTTTTCAGCCAGATCTGAATTTACAAGAACTTGGCGATCGCCTCATCAGCCAAACTAGCGATAAATTTTCGATTAATTGCGATCGAGTTGCTTTAACACTTTTAGCCTACAAAGCCTCTATCCTTAATACAGCTACAGATCCGTTCGCATTTTGGAGTCAAAAAATATCTGGTTACAGTCATCGCGGTACCGAACTTATCTATCCTGCCAGTGTAGTCAAATTGTTTTATATGGTGGCATTACAAGAATGGGCGAATAACGGAATGCTGTCCCTAACTCCTGAAATTGAGCGAGCCCAACGAGATATGATTGTGGACTCTAGTAACGATGCCACGGGCTTTATTGTGGATATGCTCACAGGCACCACGAGCGGTAGCGAACTATCAGAGTTCCCATTTAAAACATGGAAATCTCAACGCCAGATTGTAAATCGATACTTTAACAGCCTTGAAATCCCCGATTACAAATACATAAATATCTGTCAAAAGACTTGGTGTGACGGACCCTACGGGCGAGAACGAGATTTTTATGGGACTGACATGGAAAATCGTAACTTATTAACCACTAACGCCACTGCCCACTTGTTACATAGCATCATTTCAGGAATCGCTGTAAGTGGAAATCGCTCTCACCGAATGCAAGCATTATTAAAACGCAGTATTAAACCCGAAGATCTTGCCGCCGATCCTGAAAATCAAGTAACTGGATTCCTTGGTGGTGGCTTACCTCAAACCGCTCGCATCTGGTCAAAGGCAGGACTAATGAGTAAAGTCCGTCACGATGCTGCGTATATTGAAATTCCCGATCTATCTGCATTTACCCTAGTTGTATTTACCGAAGGAGATGCTCAAAACGAAAAGTTACTTCCTTTTATCTGTGCGGAAATCTTAGCAAAGTTATCTTAAGTTGTCTTCCTCAATGCAGGGCTTACTCAATATATTTCTCAAGTCTAATTGCCCTCTCTGCGGACGTTCTACAGCAAATGTGATTTGTATTGATTGCGATCGCCAAATCTCTGCCTGTAAATCGCCAAAATTTTATCAATCCTTAAAAGAACTAAACAAAGAACCGAACGGAGAACTTAATTTATTTGGATGGGGTAACTACGATGGCAGCTTAAAACAGGCGATCGCCACCTTAAAATATGAAAATAAATCTGACATAAAAACTAAAAGCCATCCCGAACTAGCCCAACCTTTAGGAATCAAAATTGGGGAGGCATGGAATCAAGACTTAATGGCACAAAATTTAGTTAACCATTCTAAAAACCTATCTAAAAATTTAAAGGTCGTTCCCATTCCCATGCACGCTGAGAAACTCAAAACTAGAGGTTTTAATCAAGCCGAATTACTAGCTCGGAGTTTTTGTGATGTCACTAGATTAGCGATCGCTCCCAACATCCTCAAACGAGTTAAAAATACCAAACCCCAAATTGATACTAAGTCTAAGCAAGAGCGTCAGGAGAATCTTAGTGCCGCCTTCAGTCTTGGTAAGCCCCATAAAAATATCTCCGTGCTGTTATTTGATGATATCTATACCTCTGGAGCTACGGTTAGAGAAGCGATCGCCACACTCAAATCGGCAAATATTGATGTCATCGGTGTAGTTGTATTGGCTATTCCCAAATTTAGTTTGGGCGATCGTAATATAGGCAAAAAAAGTAGGTATTGATAAAATGCAATATAGAGTAGATCGGATACGGATCATCAATGCCCGCGAAACAACTCGAATTGAACAGAGGTATTACGAAAATGGATAGTAATTATGAATTTGTAGATGAGTTGCGACCTGAATATGACTTTAGCAAAATGAAAGGCGGCGTTAGGGGGAAATATGTAGAACGGTATCGGGGAGAAACTAACATTGTGTTACTCGATCCCGACGTGCCCAAGCATTTCCCACCAGTGATGCAGTTAATGAGGCACTTCGGCTACTCATGCAGATTGCCCAAAGACAGAATATTTAATTTTAGAGCTTGACTTTGAAAATTCAGAAAAATTCAGAAATTAAAGTGAAGAAGATCCAATCAATTAAAAATCTTAAAGATGGCTAAAACAGCTTTTGTGACAGGAGGAACAGGTTTTGTTGGGGCTAATTTAATTCGCAGCCTACTCGAACAAAACTACAAAGTTAGAGCCCTAACCAGAGAGCAAAGTCCTCAAAATAATCTTGCAAATCTAGATATAGAGATTATTATCAGCGATCTCAATCATCCCGATCTGTGGATGCAGATGCAAACCTGTGACGTGTTATTTCATGTAGCCGCTCAATATTCCCTGTGGCAGCACGATAAAACTAAGCTCTACGAAAATAATGTTCTAGGCACCCGCAATATCCTCGAAGCAGCCCGAAAAGCTCAAGTTCCACGTACCGTCTATACCAGTTCGGTGGCGGCGATCGGCGTTCGAGCAAATAGTATTCCTGCGGATGAAAATTATCAGAGCCCCTTAGAAAAACTAACTGGCGATTACAAAAAATCCAAATTTCTTGCCGAACAAGAGGCGCATAAAGCCTTTAAATGCGGACAGGATATTGTAATTGTCAACCCTAGTACGCCCATTGGAGCGTGGGATATTAAACCAACCCCAACGGGTGATATTATTTTGCGCTTTCTCCGCCGTCAAATGCCTGCCTATTTAGATACAGGACTAAATCTTATTGATGTTAAAGATGTGGCAATGGGACATATTTTGGCATACGAAAAGGGAATTGCAGGCGATCGCTATATTTTAGGAAACCAAAACCTCACCCTTAAAAATATCCTCGACCGACTCGCAGAGATTACAGGTTTACCCGCACCCCAATTTCAAGTCCCCTACTGGCTGCCCTATTGCGTGGCATGGATCGATGAAAAAGTTCTACCTATATTTGGCAAATCCCCTAGTATTCCCCTCGATGGAGTCAGAATGTCCAAGCAAGTCATGTATTATAATCCTGCAAAAGCCATCAAAGAATTAGGACTACCCCAGACTGATTTGGCGATCGCTTTGACAGATGCAGTAAACTGGTTTAAATCTAATGGCTATATCAATAATTAATCTATCCTTCTAAATTAAACCTTCTAAATTAAACAAGTGTGAGCAGTTATGGGAATCGAACTAAAACAAGCTTTTGAAATCGGTAAATACCTAATCACTCAAAAGCTAAAAGGCAACAAAAAATATCCCCTAGTTTTAATGCTAGAGCCTCTATTTCGGTGTAATCTCGCCTGTAGTGGCTGTGGCAAAATTCAACATCCTGTGGAAATTCTCAAACAAAATCTGACCCCAGAGCAATGCTTTAAAGCGGCTGAAGAATGCGGTGCTCCAGTAGTCTCAATCCCTGGTGGTGAACCATTATTACATCCGCAAATTGATGAAATTGTTAAAGGCTTAATCAAACGCCGCAAGTTTATCTATCTTTGTACCAATGGCATCTTGCTCGAAAAGAGTCTAGATAAGTTTACACCATCTCCTTATCTCACTTTCATGATTCACCTTGACGGCATGAGAGAATGGCATGACAAATGTGTCGATCGCAAAGGGGTATTTGACACGGCAATTAAAGCGATTAAGGCGGCAAAAGCAAAAGGTTTCAGAGTTAATACCAACAGCACTATTTTCCAAGGCGCAAACCCTCAAGAGATGCAGGAATTCTTTGATTACCTCACCGAAATTGGCGTGGATGGAATGCAAATCTCTCCCGGTTACAGTTATGAATGGGCACCCGATCAAGACCATTTCTTGCAACGCGAGCAAACCCGCGCCTTATTCCGTGAAATTTTAGCTCCGTTCAAAGCAGGGAAGAAAAAATGGAACTTTTATCACAATCCTTTATTCCTAGATTTCCTGACAGGCGAAAAAGACTACGAATGTACGCCTTGGGGTAGCCCCAGTTACAGCGTTTTGGGATGGCAAAAACCTTGTTATCTCTTAAATGAAGGCTACTACACCACATTTAAAGAACTTTTAGAAGATACCGATTGGAGTAAATACGGACGGGCAAGCGGTAACAAAAAGTGTGCGGATTGTATGGTGCATTGTGGTTACGAGCCTACAGCGGCAATAGATGCCCTAGAACCAGCAAATATGGGACGAGCATTCAGCAGTTTATTCAGCTAAGTATTAGTTAAGTATTAGTTAAGTATTCCCTTCTCACTATTTCTGATTAGTAAAGTAATTATTGGGGTGTAAAGCCCCCTTTTTTTTATTTCTATTTTTCCAATGAGAAGGGATAAAAAAAATCTAGCGTTGCATATTCATCAGTTCTTGAGGAGATGCCAATAGATCGACAGCTAAATACTTGATTTCGCCCTGCGTATTCAGCGCAAACCGCCAAGCAATATTCATACCTACATTCACTCCAAACCAAGGAGTCTGAACTTTTCCAGTGATTTTAACTTGCTTAGAGCCGTCAGCTAGGGTTTCGGAAATACCTTGTTGCGGTAGCATTTTCAAGCCTTGGCACTCTTCATTCATGTAGGCGATGATCGCTTCACGTCCGACAATTGGCTTTTGAAAAGGAGGTTGTAGAGCAGGAGATTCAGTAGTAAATAAAGAAACAGCCGCTTTAAAGTCAAAAGCATTCATGTTTTCAATGTAACTGAGAACTGCATATTCAGAAATACCAGCAATATCAGACTTAGTTCTTAAGGCAAAGGCTAAAGGCTTAGAATCGGGTTCTTCAGGCTTTTTATAACCATTTAGTGCAGGATCTAAGCCCATATTCAACACTGTGTTCCGCAATACAGTAATCTGCTGACCAGCATCTAAACCTTTGATAGTTTCAAGTACCGTACTTGCTTCTTTAGTCATCTCATAGCCAGCAGGAATGCGTGCCACTAGACCTTTTTGCATCATTTCACCTAGCTCATACCAAAATCCTAACTTTGTATTTACGCTAAACGCACCGTAGGAACGACTAATCGGGGTATCGGCACGACCAGCTAGATCGGTCATGACTTGAGTTTGGGCGGCAGGAGACATTTGCTTGATTTGCTCTAAAATACCTTGAGCTAAAATTAAACGCGCGGCTCCAGGAGCGGCAGGAGTAATCGATCGCCCCATTTCTGTATAAGCAAACCACAGCAAGGCTAATTGATCGTCAATATTTAACTTGTCAAATGCGGCAATAGTTGTAGGAACTGCACTAGCAATTTGGGTGCTAGGAAACATATTTTGAGCATAATCTAGACTAGAAACCATAGGAGATACCTTTTATTTATTAATTAGCGTTAGTATAATATTACAAATCTTTACAATGGTTAATACAAAAATCAACCTGCAAAAACGATCGAGCGATTTTTTCTAGGAAATGCGATCGCTCACCATTCATTATTGCTGAAAAGGTTAACCGTAAATTTCAATTTATTTGATGATTTATATCCAAAGTTAGCTCTAGGGTTCTGAGTCAAATTATCTTTGAGTTAGCTTTTTAGATTGTTTGGCATTTTGGATACTGGCAATTTCTGCTTGCTGATAATACTGAAATACCTGTAAAAGTAAATCCATTGAGACTACAGACTGTGAATACGAACCATCTAGATCTCCTTGCCAACGTGGAAAACTCGCCCAAACATTTGCTAGCTTACCGATCGCCCGTGGGATGTTTCCAGATTCAATATCTGACATTGCCCCTGCTCTATTAATTAATTCTATTGCTCCTCGATCTTGAGAAACTGGGCTAAAATCTACTGCCCCAATTGCATAAGCTATATCATCCCAAGTTGTCTCTAAAAATTGATACGCACCTGCCGCAGTCGAGCATACAGATTTACCGCGAATATTTCCACATCTTGCTCTTCTTGGGTGATCGACAAAATCATAAAATCTACTGCCCGTATATTGAATTTGATAACCATCTTGGCTATCCGTACCTTCAGCATAACGAATCACCATTAAAAAGGCTTTGATATTTGCCGAGCTCGAAAAGTTAGAAGTAGGAGTATTGGAAATATTTTTTTGGACTGGTTTGGGTTTGGGTTTAGGTTTGGGTTTGGGAATAATTTGGGGATTTTTAGTGCAGAGATGTCCTAAATCTATACGTTTGCCAGTAGATGAAACCATAAAGCAGGTGTCGGCGGGATTAATTATAGAGCTTATAGGTTGAGCGATCGCCTGTTGTCTCCACATTCCCCCAAAACAAGCTACTACTCCAGTTGCCCAAAAAAATCGTTCAAAAAACTTTTGCATTGTCATCTCCTAAACACCGTATTTATCATACAAAATATCTGAATCTTTATGAATCTATTACTTGTTCGAGATTTAATGACTGATATCCCTAAATTTATCTCTAAATTTGAACTGGCTGAATTTGAAGAGGTGGATAATTTGGCAGTATGATATTTCCTGTCATCAAGTTTATTTTAATGTTTAAGGTTGCCCTAATCTATCCCGAAATTCCACCGAATACAGGTAATATTGCCCGTACTTGTGCTGCTACTAGAACTCCATTGCATTTAGTCGAGCCTCTGGGATTTGAAATTAGCGATCGCGCGCTCAAAAGAGCAGGTCTAGACTACTGGCAGTATACGGATTTACACATTCATCCAGATTTAGAATCTTTAGCGGCGGTATCGGGGCGATGGGTCTGTTTTGAATCTCGAGGGACTCAGAATTTTCGTGATTTTGAGTTTAAGGAAGACGATTGTTTGCTATTTGGCAGTGAAGGCAGTGGATTGCCAACCGAGGTTTTAGCCCAAAATATTACGGTTACGATTCCGATGGAGCATCCTAAAGTCCGAAGTTTAAATTTATCGGTGAGTGTGGCGATCGCCTTATTTGAAGCCCGAAGACAGTTTAATATATAACCCAAGTTGCGACCTATACAGATAAATCAAAGAAAGCTGCTACAAAAGTTAA
>CAZLKI010000050.1:10093-14168 GCA_964560035.1 uncultured Synechococcus sp. | reverse complement strand
TCTCTTCACAGCGATCGCCCATGCTGGAGAAAAGTACATTTAATGATGGGATAACCAAAGTGGATAGCGATAATTTTGCGGCAAATATTAGAGAACGTAATTTTAATAAAGCGGAAGGTATAGGAACGTAAATATCCCTGCATACAGAATAGGCAACGATTTGTCTTTCCCCGCTTTTTACAACAAGGTGGGGATTTTTTTATGTTCCCTTTTAGCTACTTCTGTTTTAGTCACAAAGATATTTTCGATTTATCAATATTTTTTCTCATTTTCAAGGAATTTATAGAATAACGCAGGTAAAAAAAAGTACCATGTTAAAACTTATCTATTTAGAATCAAGCTTATATGTAGAGTGGCTAGATGCTGATCTAGAGGAATTTGTAGCTACTCGTAAAATTTTGGCTGCGACCACTGGTCAATATATCCATGTCGAAAGTGGCTATGCTTCGATTTTACTTCATGTCGATCCCGCTCAATTAGCGATTTTACAATTGGCGATCGCCTCCACAAATTCAAGAGATTTAAAATCTCAAGATGTATCTCTTTCATCTGCAGATCGGGATTATTTGGAAATTAGCTTCTATGGTATTTGGATTAGCAATAACCTAAAATCCGAACCAACTGCCGAAGTAACTGAAGGAGTCTTTGTTACTAGCCTTGGAGATCGACTTGAAGCCCATCTTTATAACATGTGGTTGTATCAACCCCAGCTTACTTCTTTAGTGTGATGTGGTTATAACTTCGGTAATTAAGCCACCGCCTAAAACCAGATCGTCCGAGTACCATACAGCCGCTTGTCCAGGGGTAATACTAAACTGGGGTTCATCAAAAATAATCCTCGCTTTATTACCCTCTAAAGGCACAATTGTTGCTAATGCTGCGGGCGATCGGTAGCGAATTTGGACTTCACACTTAAAAGGAATATCCGTGGGAGCAAGAGATACCCAATTAATCCGATCGACTAAACATTCTCGATCTTGAGCCTCAGAGCGATCGCCTACTACTACTTCATTTTTTCCCGCATGAATTTCCAAGACATAAAGCGGATTGGCGGCGGCAATGCCCAGTCCTTTGCGTTGTCCTATAGTGTAATGATGAGTGCCAGTATGGGTTCCTAAAATATTACCAAGGCGATCGACGATATTGCCATCACGTTTATAAATATATTGGTCTAAAAATTCTTGCATCGAACCGTGAGCTTCAACTAAACATAGATCTTGGCTTTCGGGTTTTTCGGCAGTGGCAAGTCCTAATTCTGCGGCAAGTTTTCGAGTTTCGCTTTTAGTTAGTTCCCCAAGCGGAAATACACATCTGCCAAATTCGGTTTGTCCCACTTCGTATAAAAAATAAGACTGATCTTTATTGCGATCGATCGCCCGTTTTAATTGATAACGTCCAGTGATTGAATCAAAATTCACCCGTGCATAGTGTCCCGTGGCAATAAGATTAATCCCAAAATGACTTTGAGCGTAATCGAGCATTGGCATAAATTTAACGGCTTTATTGCAGCGAGAGCAAGGTAGAGGCGTATTACCTGCGGTGTAACCAGCGACTAGATAGTTAATAACATTCTCCGTAAAACTATCCCTACTATCGACAATTTCATGGTGAATGCTTAATTGTGCGCAGATACGGGCAGCATCAACCATTCCTTCCGAACAGCATTGTCCTTTACCTTTCATTAGCCATAGAGTTAAACCCGTGACATCATAGCCCTGATTATGTAACAATGCTGCTGCCACAGAGCTATCTACACCACCCGATAAACCTACTACTATTTTTTCCGCCATCACTTTATCTAAAGAAAGCTACTTTCTAATCTCAGTTTAGCAAATCAAAGCTCAAGAATATTTATCTTTCATCCGCAAGAAGACCCCAGATTTATCGGCGGGATGAATTGAGGTCATTATATAACTGATTAAACTGTATAATGCAATAGTCAAGGTTAAACTCCTTTGTCATCGTGAAACAGTTAAGACACACTTTCAGGCATAAATCGTTGGGCAAAGAGCGGCGAAAACTCTTAAAACAGCTAAGGGATCAACGCATTCCTTTTCCCAGACAACAAACAATTTGTATCACTTAATAAGGTAGGGCATACCCAATCTCTAGGTAAATATCCTAGTAAGCTCACGGAGATAAAGCTCTCTGGGATTGTCTAAGTTAGACTTGCTAATTGGTTCAATCGAACGGTTAAAAGGTTTAAGTATTGCTCGTAAGAGTATAGATAATTTTAAGGCATGTCTATGAACTGAGAATCCTCCCGATTTATCGGCGGGAATGTCAAGAAATATTTATCTTGTAATGCTAAGTAGTTACAGTTTTTCTACTTGCTGGGCGATCGCCTTGGCTCGATTTGTAATTGTTTGCCAGTCTTGACTGATAATGGCTTCGGGTAAAAATAAATCTGTAGAAATTCCGACCGCGATCGCTCCTGCTCTCATAAACTCAATCGCATTATCCATGGTTACTCCACCCGTAGGAATTAGAGGAATATCTGCTAGAACTGGCTTCAGGCATTTAATATATTCTTGACCGCCCAAAGTCTTAATGGGAAAGATCTTGACTGCATTAGAGCCCCATTGCCAAGCTTGTAAAATCTCAGTCGGAGTCATGGCACCCGCAATTATGGGAACTTGGGCGTGATTAGCGAATTCGATCAAACTTTGATTGACATGGGGAGTGAATATAAATTTGCAACCGCAAGCGATCGCTCTATTAGCCATTTCTAGATTTAAAATCGTGCCTGTCCCAATTTGACAGAGGGGTAATTCGGCTTGAAGTTTGAGGATTAAAGACTCGACTGCACCACTATCACCATTAGTTAAACCAGTATTCCAAGTGATTTCTAATAATCTCATCCCACCATCGGCGGCGGCGATCGCCATTTTATAAGCAGTGTTAACATTTGTGGCACGGATTACTGCAAAAATTCGATGCTGTTGGAGTAAACTAATCCAGGGGGTCATATTGGGTTATAAACAAATTGCGTCATCATGACAAGAACGGAGCATAAAACTAACTACTACCATACTCTGCAAGTGCAGCATCAAGCTCCTCAGTCGGAGATCAAACGTGCCTATCGGAATTTAGTCAAAAAATTTCATCCCGATTGTAACCACACTCTTAACAACCACGATCGAATTTCAGCTATAAACATCGCCTACGAGACTTTAAGCAATCCTCAAACCCGTTCCTCCTACGACCAAAGTATAGGACTACGAGCTGCCAAAGTGACCGATTCATCTCCATTGGTGAGAAGGCGATCGCAAGGCTTGGACGAAGATGGTAAATTAGATCTGTGGCTGACTCAAGTTTACGAGCCAATTATGGAAATCCTCAATCAAACCTTAGATAATCTGGATGAACAAATTGACGAATTGGCTGCCGATCCCTTCGATGATGAATTATTAGAAAATTTTCAAGAGTATATCCAAAATTGTCGCAGTGCCTTCAATCACGCCCAAGTTTTATTTAGAGGTATGCCCAATCCTAGTTCAGCCGCAGGTGTAGCTGCCTATCTTTATCACTGTCTCAATCAAGTTGGCGATGGCATTGAAGAACTTAATTATTTCACACTAAATTTTGACGATCATCACTTGCATACGGGGCAAGAGTTATGGAGAATTGCTGATGAAATGCGTGGTTATGCCTTTGATGCCTTAAGAAGTCTTGCTCGCTAAATTCGATCAAAAATACCAAAAAAATACCAAATGAATACTTGGCAATGGTTGACGATGGCATTTCAATTTCGGGGCTCAGTCGCGCCGATTGTATTACCAAGAGTGTTAGGTTTTACGGCTTTTGCCTACGGAATTTCGTGGCTTTATCAGCTTAAATATATTGGGGCTTCGGCAGTACTAGAGAGCCTGACAGGGAATGTAGTTTATAACTTAGTGCTGGGGCTACTGCTGGTGTTTCGCACAAATGCCGCCTATGACAAGTTTTGGGAAGGACGTAAGCTTTGGGGAACTTTGGTCGTAAATATTCGCAATCTAGCGCGAGAAATCCATGTCGGTTCACCTTTAGGATCGGAAGAAATTAGAGTATCGGAAGAAATTAGTGGATCGGAAGA
>CAZLKI010000050.1:0-9993 GCA_964560035.1 uncultured Synechococcus sp. | reverse complement strand
CACCTTTAGGATCGGAAGAAATTAGAGTATCGGAAGAAATTAGTGGATCGGAAGAAATTAGTGGATCGGAAGAAATTAGAGAATCCGCAGAGTCTAAAGTCGCTAAGTTTAGGGTAATTAAGCTTCTAAATGCCTTTGCGATCGCCACAAAACTCCATTTACGCCAAGAACCGATTGATGAATCGCTCAAAGCTTTAATTAGCGAATCCGAGGCACTCAAACTAGAGCAAGTATCTAACCCTCCCCTAGAAATCACGTTATGGATTGGAGATTACTTCCACCGACAATATCGATCGCAACAAATAGATAGTAATCGCTTAAACCTTTTAACCTACGCCCTAAATAGCTTAATTGAAGGACTTACAGGCTGCGAACGTATTAATAAGACTCCGATTCCGCTGGCTTATGGTATTTACCTGAAACGCTTGATTTTAATTTATTGCCTGAGCTTACCGTTTCACTTTGTGCGAGATTTGGGCTTATGGACGGCAGTATTTGTGGGAATTGTCAGTTTTGTTTTACTCGGCGTTGAAGAAATTGCCCACGAAATTGAAATGCCCTTTGGTAAAGATCCCAATGATTTACCTTTAGATCGAATTTGCCAAGATATTATCGAAAACACTGAAGCTATCATGGCTTTTAATTTGAGTTCGGATTTACAAGATCTTCAATCCTCTAGCTCCCAAATTTAAACCCAAAATTAAGCCTAAAATCTAAAATCAAGTTCTAATTCTAATATTAAGCTCTAAAATCATGCCTCCCCTTAACTTATATTTAATTCGCCACGGTATTGCCATAGAACGTAGTGATGATATTGATGATACGGCGCGATCGCTGACAAATGAGGGAGCAAAAAAAACCCGCGATATTGCCCATAAATTACATAAACTCGGACTAAAATTTGATTTACTCCAAACTAGCCCTTTACTCAGAGCCATTCAAACTGCCGAAATCTTCGCCAAAACCTTTGATGCTCCTTTACAGGTATCCGAACTTTTAGCTCCCGATTGTGAATCTAAGAACAACTTTAAAAAATGGATGCGTTGGCTTTTAACTTGGCAAGATCTAGAGCAAGATCTGGGACAAGATCTCGAACGTACTTCTCTAGGCATCTCTTTGGGCATAATTGGACACGAACCCGATTTAAGTGCATGGGCAGAGCTATTAATTTTCGGTGAGGCACGCGGTTCTCTAGTGCTCAAAAAGGCGGGCATAATTGGTATTACCATTCCAGAAGAAGGCTTACCCGTAGGTAATAGTCTTTTGTTTTTACTAATTCCACCCAAATTACTGAGTTAGGTATCTTGAGAATTTAAGTTGCCTAACAAATTAAATCTGCTCGGACTTCTAATACAAAGGTCTAAACTGGAAAAATGTGGACTCATTCTCGCAAATCTAAAAATCAAAAACTGAAGTAACTACGAAACATCTTCGTTTTGATCGGCTTCAAATCTAGCACCTCTAGTTTCTTGAAATACATTGAGATATAGATAACCTGCGGCGATCGCGCCGAGAATAGGAGCAACCCAAAATAACCAAACCTGTGTCAATGGTGTCCCGCCTACAAAAATCGCAGGGGCAAGACTACGTGCGGGATTTACAGAAGTATTGGTGACAGGAATACCAATCAAGTGAATTAAAGTTAGTGCCAAACCAATGGGAACTGGAGCAAATCCTGATGGAGCGCGGCGATCGGTTGTACCCAAAATTATAAATAAGAAGATAAAAGTGAGAACAAATTCCGCCACAAAACAAGCAACCACACTATAACCGCCGGGAGAGAAATCACCAAACCCATTGGTCGCAAATGCCCCTGCTTTAGTAGCGTCGATCGCAAAGCCATTCCTACCACTAGCAATTATGTACAAAACTCCAGCCCCAGCAATGCCACCTATAACTTGAGCACCAATGTAAGGTAATAATTCAGACCCTGGAAACCTTCTTCCTGCCCACAACCCAAAAGATACGGCAGGATTAAAATGCCCACCAGAAATATGCCCAACCGCATACGCCATCGTCAAAACTGTCAAACCAAAAGCTAATGATACCCCTACAAACCCAATCCCCAAAGGGAAGCTAACGAGAGATGCAGCATTAGTATTTGGAGCAGAGAGGGTTGCCCCAGTAAAAGCTGCTGCTAATACCGCACTTCCACATCCACCAAAAACCAACCAAAAAGTTCCAATGAATTCTGCAATACATTTTTTTGCAATTGACATATCTATAAACCTCTTAATATGTTTACAATGACTTCCAAATATGACAATAGCAGAGCTTGTTTCAAAAAAATACAATCGTAAAAAATAGTAAGATCCCGATTTTGATAGACTTATTTATCTAAAATTGTTATTGCAACTGAAATTAACTACCTCAAAAGCTATGAATAAAGAAGTTCTGTATATTGTAATTGCCGGGATTACGGTGCTGTGCTTGCCGGGGCTTCTGCCGACTAAGTTTTATAAATCTGATGACAAAACTGTATTAATCTCGGCGATCGCTTTCACTATTTTGACTTTAATCGGCTTAGGAATTCTAACTGTACTCATAATTAAGTTTCCTTAGATCCTGCCTAAATCCTCCTTAAACTACAGTTGCTAGTTTTTTACTGGTTCTACTAATTCCTTTCCTGATTCCTTAATTGGAGCTATAGATTTGATATACAACTCTTTTAATTGAGCATCTTCTACACTTGATGGCGCATCGGTAAGTAAATCTCTTGCCTGTTGGGTCTTAGGAAAAGCAATCACTTCTCTAATCGAATCGGCACCTGCCAATAACATCACCAATCGATCTAGTCCAAAGGCAATACCACCGTGGGGAGGAGTTCCATACTCAAAAGCTTCTAAAAGAAATCCAAACTTCTCTTTTGCCTGTTCGTCAGATAATCCGATCGCTTGAAAAACCTGCTCCTGTACCTGACGCTGGTAAATACGCAGCGAGCCGCCGCCAATTTCTGTTCCGTTTAAGATAATATCGTATGCCAAAGCTCTAGTTTTGAGGCTAAAGGGTTGACCTAATTCAAAGTCTTCAGGATTTGGGGCTGTAAAGGGATGATGGATTGCTTCAAATCTATTCTCGCCTGCATTCCATTCAAACATCGGGAAGTCTGTCACCCACAGAAAATTGGTTTTTCGGCGATCGATTAATCTTAACTCTTCGCCCAGAGCCAAACGCAAGCGACTTAGAGATTCATTAACTATTCCAACTTCTCCCGCTCCAAATAAAATTAACATTCCCGGTTCGGCTTTAGTAACTCTAAAAAGTTCCTGTTTTTGCTCTTCCGATAAACTATCTTTTAAAGCACCAATAGAATCCATTCCGCCATCTTCCCGAATTCGCATGAAAGCTAAACCCTTCGCTCCGTATTGCGCA
The DNA here is from genome assembly GCA_964560035.1 of uncultured Synechococcus sp. Taxonomy (GTDB): domain Bacteria; phylum Cyanobacteriota; class Cyanobacteriia; order Pseudanabaenales; family Pseudanabaenaceae; genus PCC-7502. Next base: position 6,621 of record CAZLKI010000050.1, on the reverse strand, counting down.
GCCAAATTCGCTAAGTCTCCACCGGGCTTGATTCTCGTATTGGATATAGCTTTATCACCATTGGGAATAGGTAAGGCTTTAACTATGCCACCAGAGGCGATCGCTCCTGAAAACACTTTAAATCCAGACTTCGCAAAAATATCGGAAACATTTACTAATTCCATGTCAAATCTAGTGTCGGGGCGATCGCAACCATACCGATCCATGGCATATGCATAGGTCATACGGGGAAAAGTGGGAAGTTCTACGCCTTTAATTTCTTTAAAGATATGACAAATTAGGTTCTCATTTAGATTTAGGATTTCTTCTTGAGACATGAAGCTCATTTCCATATCTAACTGCGTAAATTCGGGCTGGCGATCGGAACGCAAGTCTTCGTCACGGAAACATCGGGCAATTTGATAATAGCGATCGCATCCACCCACCATTAATAACTGCTTAAATAGCTGCGGTGACTGGGGCAGAGCATACCATTGTCCGACACTGACACGGCTTGGCACTAGGTAATCTCTGGCTCCTTCGGGCGTAGAACGGCACAAGATTGGAGTCTCGACTTCCATAAATCCACATCGATCTTCGAGATAGCGGCGGATAGCTTTGACTACATTAAATCGGAGTTGAAGATTATTTTTGAGGCGATCGCCCCGCATATCCAAGTAACGATATTTTAAGCGCAAGTCTTCGCGGATCGAGTCAGTCTCTGAAACTAAAAATGGTAGAGATTTATGGACGGCGTTTAGTAATTCGATCGAATCGGCATAAATTTCAACTTCACCAGTAGGAATTTTGGCATTAAGTGATGCCTCTGGGCGTTGTGTAACCACACCTGTAATACAAACTACATACTCATTTCGCATATCTTGGGCGATCGGATAGGATACTGGAGTCCGCACTGGATCGCTCACAATTTGCACTATGCCATAGCGATCGCGCAAATCTAAAAAAATTACCCCACCATGATCTCGGTTGCGATCGACCCAACCATAAAGTCTGACAGATTTGCCAATATGTTCGGGTGTAAGATGACCGCAGTAATGAGTTCGCATAATCGCTAAATAGTTGGACTTTAATATTATCAGATGGATGGACGAGCTTGAATTACAAAAAAACCGAGAATGACATCTAGCTAGTCAACTCAGTTCTACTTAGTTCTTATTAATTCTTAAAATGTTAGTTTTCCGATTAATTAGTCTTTGTAATTACAATAAACCTGTATTAGCTCCAATTTTCCCAGTAGCTAACTCAACTTTGATAATTCTGCCGCCCATTTTCATAATGCGTTGTTGTTCGCGAAACCAGTTATCGTAGGGAACTAGCTTAGTGAAATAAGTATTTTGTAACTCGCGCTGAGTCCGAATGCGAGTTTGACTGGGTACACAGGCGGTGACTTTAAACATCCGCATATATAATTTCTCCTTTAGGGGTAACTAAATAAAATTTGAATTAAATTTGAATTAAAAATACTTTGTGATTGTGTTTTATTTTGTGAATTTTGTAAGCATCCATAAAATTAGGCGGGGAAGTAAAGTAAAGGATTAAATATTAAAGCCAAGTAATTTTAAGGAACCTAGCCTGCAATGATTTAACCAATTAAATCTCTACTTCCACGCCTACAACTCTGAGTTAGCTTAAGCCAGAGCTAATATAATCAAGGTAAATACCTAGTTCTTTGCCAGCATCAGAGCCAACTAAGGAAGCAGCTACTTCTTTGATTGCTTGGATCGCTTGAATTGTCGAAACAATGGGAACGCCTAAAGAGTTATAGGTTTCTTTAAGACCATTTAATACACGTTCGTCCAAGATCGAAGCATCACCAGCCAACATCGCATATGTAGCGTAGCGGAGGTAATAGTCTAGATCGCGAATACAAGCAGCATAACGACGGGTGGTGTACATATTGCCACCAGGACGGGTAACATCAGAGTACAACAAAGACTTAGCAACAGCTTCTTTAACGATTACAGAAGCATTAGCACTTACAGTTGCAGAAGCACGAACGCGAAGTTCGCCAGTAGCAAAGTAGCCTTTGAGTTTTTCGAGAGCAGCAATATCAAGGTATTTGCCTTGAACATCAGAGGAGTTGATAACGGAGGTAATTGCGTCTTGCATTTTGATATCTTCTTATTAGTTTGCAGTTATTTATAGTTAAGAATGCAGATTACTGCATAGCTCCGACAACATAATCAAAGTAGAAACCAGCTTCAGCAGCATCTTCAGCAGAGAGCAAAGAAGAAGACACATTCTTCATGCTACGTACGCCTTCAGCTACAGCAGGAATAGGAGTACCAAGAGAGTTATACATTTCTCTTACACCTACTAATCCGATTTCTTCGATCGGGGTAATATCACCAGAAACGATGCCATAGGTAACAAGACGTAGGTAGTAATCTAGGTCTCTGAGACAAGTAGCGGTCATTTCTTCGCCGTAAGCATTTCCACCAGGAGAAACAACATCAGGACGTTTTTGAAATAATTGATCGCCAGCTTGCTTGACAATACGTTCGCGAGATTCAGTTAGGGTCTGAGCAATGCGTAAACGACGCTCGCCAGAGGACACAAAACCTTTAATTCGATCTAATTCACCGGGACTAAGGTAACGGGCTTCAGCATCCGCATTTACGATAGACTTTGTGACTACACTCATCTAAATTCCTCCAACAGAAAAAAATGTGAATAAAAATAAACTGTAAATTAACGCATTTGAGCGATCGCTTAGGAATAATTTAAGCATAATCACTTAAAGATTATTTCAGAGCGAGCAACGTATGGTTATCTATAGCCTTAGCAACTATGTTAAAGCTTTTTCCAAACAAATGGTCACATCAACATTTTGAATCATTAGGTCATTCACAACATTTTTAGGTCACACTTCTTAATAATTTTTTGATATTTGCTTAGCAATTCATTTAACTGCTGATGGTTTGTTATTCATAGGACTTACGCAGCATAAAAGGAAAACCTATATTTAAAGTGGGTTTGGGGCGCAGCCCCAATTGAGGGCTTTGCCCTCAAACTCCCTCCCACTAAGTTTCTATAAATTTGAGTGCGTAAGTCCTAATTCATTAGTGAATAAGTAAATAAGTGATGATGTATCTACAATGCAAAGTATACCTAAAGCTTGATAAGATTCTAAAGCTTATAGATTAAGGATAGAGCCATGATAGAAGCCAAAACTGAACAAAAAGAATTAATAACTTTAGAGCAAGTAGGCAAATCCTATCAGCAGCCAAATGGTCAACAGATTCCGATTTTAGAGAATATTAACCTTAAGCTCAAGACAGGAGAAATCGTGGCGTTGCTGGGTCCTTCTGGATCTGGAAAGTCTACGTTAATGAGAATTATTGCGGGTTTAATTGCTCCGACTGATGGGCAAGTGCTTTACCGCAATCGACCCATGCTGGGGCTAAATCCCGGTGTGGCGATCATTTTTCAGGCATTTGCTTTGTATCCTTGGTTGACTGTACTGGAAAATGTAGAATTAGGATTAAAGGCTTTAGGGGCTGAAGTAACTGCGCGCCGTGCTAAGGCTTTGAAGATGATCGATATTATTGGGTTGGATGGATTTGAAAATGCCTATCCCAAGGAACTATCAGGGGGGATGCGACAACGGGTAGGATTTGCGCGGGCATTGGCGGTAGAGCCAGAGTTGTTGTGCATGGATGAGCCATTTTCAGCTTTAGATGTACTGACAGCCGAGAACTTAAGATTTGAATTATTAGATTTATGGTTAGAGCGACGAATTCCCACTAAAGCTATATTAATTGTTACCCACGGGATTGAAGAAGCAGTGATTTTGGCAGATCGAATTATTGTGTTGGGACGTAATCCCGGTCGCATTAGAGCCGACTTATCCGTAACTTTGAATCATTACCGCGATCGCAAAAGTCCCGAATTTCAGGCATTAGTAGACCAAGTTTACAAAATCCTCACCCATCCAGAACTAGAGCCTACTCCCGTACCACAAATCCAAATTCCCCAACCACCTCAGCCGATTAAATACCAACCTATTCCTCAAGTACGGATTGGCTCGATCGCTGGACTTTTAGAGCTCCTAGAAGATCGGCAAGAAAAAGACTTATATCGGCTCGGACAAGATTTACAGTTAGAAGTAGATGATATTCTGCCAATTGTGGAAGGCGCAAAGCTTTTAAGTTTTGTCACTTTGGTGGAAGGAGATATTAACCTCACGAACCTTGGGTTAGAGTTTATTGCTGGCAATATTGATGAGCGCAAACAGCTTGTGCAAAATCAATTAGTCGCTAATATTCCATTAATTCAACAAATTAGATTGTTACTGCAAGCAAAACGCAATCAAAGGCTGCCCGAAGAGCTAATTTTAGATATCTTAGAGGCGCATTTTAGCCCGAACGAAGCCCACCGCCAGTTAGCCACCGCCATAGATTGGGGACGTTATGCGGAGCTATACAGTTATGACGAACCCGCAGGGATTATTTTCTTAGAGCAAAGTCCTGAAGTAAATCAAGAAACCTCGATCGCTGATAACTAATTAGTTTTAGATTTTAAGTTTTAGATTAGGTTTCGGCAGCCAGATACCAAGTTAAAATTCCGCTTCCTAAAGCGATCGCTCCTAAACTCAAAATTACAATTTCTAAACCCACATAAGATTCGGCAATTCCTGCCAGTGCTAAGGGTAAACTCAAAGCGATATTAACGGCATTATTTTGTAAGCCAAAGACTTTACCGCGCATTTCTTCGGGGGTTTGTTCTTGAATTAGCGTTTGCATCGGAATTACAGATATTCCCGCGAATATACCAATGCCGCCAATCATAATTAGTCCCAACCAAAAGCGATCGCACACCAACGCTAAACCTGCTAAAAATACAGCCATGCCCACAGAACCAATCAGTGCCAAGACTTTTCGCGGAACTTTATTGCCAAACTGCCCCACGATCGCCGCACCAATCGCAATTCCCAAACTGGCATCTGCTAATAAAAACCCAAACTGTTCCGATTTAATTTCGGGCATGACTTCAGCCAAACGCACGGCTAAAACTGTTAGAGCAGCAATTACGGAAAATGTACTCACTAACTGTAATAAAGCAGACTGCACGGCGCGATTTTTACCCAAATACTGCAATCCATCTTTAATATCAACCCAAACGTGGGGATCTTCGCGTTCTTTGTTACGGATTTCGCCTGTTTTCATTAACATTAGGATCGATCCAGCCACCAAATAACTACCCCCCACGGCGATCGCTTTACCCTGACCGATAAGACTATCAGCAAATGCTAGAAGTGGCTCTCCGATCGCAAATCCTAAAATCGTTGCCCCCATAATCGTAGTGGTGCAGATAGAGTTAGCAGATAGGAGCTTTGGCTTTTCGACAATGAGGGCGATCGTTGATTGTTCGGCGGGAGTGAAAAATTGCGTAAAGGTGGAAACTAAAAATGTAATTAAAAGTATTGCTAAAAAGCCCGCAGGTGATGTCCCGACTGCCTGCCAATCTTTAGTTACCCATAAAATTAGTGGAATGCCTAAAACTAAACCGCCCCGAAACAGATTTGAGCCAACCAATACCCATTTTTTTGACCAGCGATCGACATATACGCCAGCGATCGAACCAAATAAAACTGCTGGTATTGTAAAAGCTACCATTACCACCGAAACCCAGCCACTAATTCGTTCGCCTTCCTGTTGAAACTGGCTGGAAATAATCGCAATAATTAGGACTAAATAAACTTTATCGGCAAGCTGAGAAAATATTTGTCCCAACCATAACAACAAAAAATTACGGTTGCCAAGCACTGAACTAGAGTCAGGCTGGTCGGGCGGTAAATCGGGGGTAGTTTCAACAGTAATCGAATCAAAAATCATAAATTAAAACAACTATCTATCAAAGCCGCCGAGAGAATAGGGCGGTCAAAATGGTACTGGGCGTATGCACGTAGGATGCGTTCAACTCTGACCCAAGTCGATAAATTTAAAGTACTTGGTGCATCTACTAAATAGTTTACTGGGGGATCGCAAGCAGTGAGAGTTTGCAGAGCATTTAATTCTCTACCGTTAAGATGATAGTTAATTTTAGTAGGAGATTGGTTAAATTCCAGTGATTCTGTTAATTTTACTATTCCCCCGCCGCTAATGCTAAATCCTACATGCCATTGAGAATCACTAAGATTCGGCGGAATTAGAGGTTGTCGGGTTAAACAGCAAGCATGAAGTTCTGGAGCAAAGCCCGCGATCGCCAAGAGATGATAAATGCCATGATTTAAATATGCCAGTAGACTTTGGTTGGAATTTTGCTGGTTAGAATCTTGCTGAATAGCCTCTATAGTTTTTAATTGCTGAATTAACAAGCCAAATAATCGATCTTGGGGCTGCTCGGATAAAGCCTGTACTAAGGCTAATTCTGCCAAATACTGCGCGGCTGTGAGCTTACCTAAATTTTGTCCTAAGCCCGTAAACGCATAAATAGTCTCCGCCTGACTGATTCGATCTAGATTACGTCCTGTGGAAATTTGCAGATCGTTAACGACAAATAACACCGATCGCCCTGTCATTCCCGAACGATGCTTCCTAGCTCCTGCTGCCACCGCTCTAATTAAGCCATATTCTTTAGTTAAAATTGTGAGTAGGCGATCGCTTTCGCCCAATGCCA
>CAZLKI010000049.1:3742-14482 GCA_964560035.1 uncultured Synechococcus sp. | reverse complement strand
GGTAAGTTGTCTCGTTGAATTAGGAATCCCCATGCTTTAGCACGAGGAGTGTCAAAGCATACTGGTTTGCAAATGGAAATTGAAACCTATCTAAAATTATTAAGTTGTATTTTTCAGGTCGTATTTTTCAATTATTAATTCTTGATTATTAAGTCTTGCCAGTTTTAAAGCTTTGCTAATTAAAATTTTAAGATTTAAACTCATGAAATTTTCAACCGCGATCGCGGCTTAAGCTCAGGAAACTTGTAGAGAGCAAACTATTTCGCAATTCGTCTAAAAATTAAAGCAAAATTAGGGCGTGTAATCGCAATGTCCCTGCTCGTAGTCAATTTTTTCTAAAACTTTGAGTCCACGAGGATCGCCGAGTTTGCGTAATGTCACTTTGGCATCGCTTTGAACGCCTAAATCTAAATCATCTAGGGCATCGATTAGGGCATCTACGGCGGCTTGATAGACTTCATTTTTTGTAGAGCGATCGCTAATTTTCATTAATAATTTCCCTAAAGCCCACGCGCAGTTACTTCTAACCCCAGCCATGCGATCGCCAACTAAAGCATTTGTAATCGATTCTATCGCCTCTGGTTGACCTAATTGCCCCAAAGCACTTGCAGCCCAAAGCCTCACAGCCGAAATATCGTATTTTAATGCCGAAATTAAAGGACTTAAAGCTCTTGCATCCCTATAATTGCCTAAAGTCCAAACAATTCCTTTACGCACGTAGCCATTCCATTCATTGTTGAGTTTAGAAATAAGATATTCAACTATTGAAACTTGAGGAGATTCTGGTAAAAACTCAAAGGATGAATCAATATTGCGACCCAAGGCATATGCGGCACTAACCCTAACTAACGTACAAGTATCTTCTAATAAAGAAATTAACCGAGGGATTGCCCTACGATCTTGAATCTCGCAGAATGCTCTTGCTGCCTGCATTCTTTCTAAAACATTCTCAGAACTTAAAAGCACCAGCATTAGTTCTGGATCGGGGTGAAATAGCTCTTCCTCTTGTATCACTGAGTATTAAGTATGGCTGAGTTTTATTAGTAGCTCTTAGATTAGCTTGCTTTAGTTACTCAGACAATAGAAATCGGCACTTTCACTCATAAATATGAATTTGAATTGAGGTTAAACCCTTTAACCCCTCTTGCCTAGATTAGTTGTGAAATATACTGCGTAACATCATACATATAGATTATTCTAAAGCTCATAAATAAATATTTTATTATGTGTATCCTAAACTCTATTAACTAAGATTAATTGTTCTTAATTTTGAATTTATGTATAGATGCCAAAAATAGGCGTACTCGTTAAAGTAGGTAATTATCCTGAATTTGCCAATGGCAGAATAGGTAGGGTTATAGAACGTGAGTCTTCTAATCGTTGGCTAATTGAATTAGAAAAAATCCCATCCCTAGATGAATCAGATCCAGTAATTTTATCGTTATTAGAATCAGAATTTACTCTAGTTGACAATGGATTAGAAGGCTTTTTATACCCATATAGTCGTTATTATGGTTCGGTAAGACCACAAAATATGGTGTTCAATGCCAATTTTCAGGAATTCTCATTACGTATTAGCTATCTTGCTGCTCTTCAAACTGGAGGAAAACTTTCACCATCAGCCGTCTATGAACAGGCTAAATTACTTTGGGACGAGTTGGAAAAATCCAAAAATAATCTGGGTATTAGTGATGAAGAGCTTTTAATGTAAAGCAAATTAATTTAAATTTATTCGTAGAGATTAGCGATCGCCTCAGAAGCATTAATTATCGGTACTATGTCAGTATATGATTAAACCCTATCCTAAAATCCAATGTCATTTTTAATTGGTCGAGTCTTCGCTACTGAAAGTTGTCCTAATACTCCAGATACTTTTAACTTTTGGACGGAATTTAATTCTCCTGTAGGCATAGGGACAATTGTCAAAGTCACCGTTCCCCAGCCTTCTAAACGCAATTTTGGCATAGCTAAAGCAACAGAATGGGACACCTACGGAATTGTAATCGAGGCACATGGATATACAGATTTAGTATCGCCTTTACATGATTATATTGGAGCCGATCGAAGCCCGCAATTAGCTGAAGATGCGCCGACAATTAGACCAGAAATTCGAGCATACAAAGCCGCCGTTCTTAGAATGGAGCCAGAAGAGCCCTTACAGCCAGTTCCCATTGGTTCGGTTTATCTGGCTGATGATGAAGCGGTAATTATGTCCTTACGCATGGATGAATATTACAAAAAGCGAGGGATTCCTGTAGGAGTGTATGTGAAAGGTGGAATGTGTTCGCCTGTTTATTTGGATGCCGATTTTTTACTAGGACCCGAAGCCGCACATTTAAATATCACTGGGGTTTCGGGGCTAGCGACCAAGACATCGTTAGTTGAGTTTCTATTAAAAAGTATTTTTACTCACTATTATCCCAACGATCCAGATAAGAGTGTTGCCGCCGTATTTTTTAATGTGAAAGGACCCGATCTACTTTATTTAGATCTGCCGCCGTCAGAGTCAGGAAAGCTGAGTGAAAGTGAGTTAGAAATCTATGAAAAGTTAGGAATTCCTGCCACTCCCTTTGAGAATGTTCAGTATTACGCGCCTTACAAACCCGATGGTTATAACCTGAATACGCTGCGTACTCATCCCGATTTAATGCATAATGTTTCGGTTTTACAGTGGGGATTAAAAGAGATTTTTGAATATGCAGAAGTGTTGCTCAATCGCGACGATGTGGATGCTAAAGCGGATGCAGTATTGGCATTAATTGAAGAAAAAGTAATTCGCACCCAAGATTCAAAATATACTCTCGGCATCAAAGTTACTAATTTCCAACGTCTAGAAGAATGGTTCAGACAAGTAATTGAAGATATGGAGATGGAAAATAAAAAAGAATGGCACAGTCATCATATTGCCACTATTTATAAAGTCCGAAACCGCCTGATGAATATTACCAATCGTTGTAAAGGCTTAGTTGGTAATGGCGATAGTGTAAGCGATCTGCCGTGGGGGAAATTCGCTAAAAATCATACCTATGTGATTGATGTCGCAAATCTCGATCAAACTGCCCAAGATTTAGTATTTACGCGTATTGTCAGCAAAATTCGGGCATCCTTGGAACAAAATAATCTCGGTGTAGAGCGAGTTGTAATCTTTGTAGATGAGTTAAATAAATATGCTTCTTCGGATGGACAGGATACTTATTTAAAGCGAACTTTATTAGACATTTCCGAACGCGGTAGATATCTGGGTGAAGTTCTATTCTCAGCCCAACAGTTCCGATCGCAAGTGCATAAACGGATAGTCGGCAACTGTGGTACGGGCTTATATGGACGGATGGATATGGATGAACTGGCTACACCCGGCTATGGCACGCTCTCTAGTGCGGTCAAAACTAAATTAGCAACTCTGCCTAAAGGCGAATTAATGGTCAGACATCCCCACTTTACCCAGCCTGTATTTCTCAAGTTCCCCCGTCCACCTGTGATGCGCGGTCAAGATGGTAGAAATCTATATCCACCTCAAACCGATATGCCCTTTGCTGAAGCGATGGTGTGGCGATTGAGACAATTGGATCGGAGTTTATCTGCGGTAAAAATTAAAGATACGATCGCCGATTTCGACCCTGAAACGATCATGGCAAAAATTAGTCAATTAGAACAACAAAAACCCGATGATATCTTAGGATGGCTCAAATCTAACCTGCAAAAAATTCACACTCGGACAAATGGACATCAGCAGTTTAAAGTCGCGCCTGTATTTGAAATTGATGATGATGATCCATACTGTGACTAGCCTTATCGTGACTAGGCGATCGCTTCTATCCCAAGCTGTTTCAACATTTGCAATACGGTGTAAAGCTCATTATCAGGATTCATCAGCGAAAAAAGCCTTGAATTAGTATATTCTTGGCGAAATACCTTTAGGAATAAAAACTCATTACCATTAGTAATCATGCCAAAGGTTGGTTTATCGGTTTCTGAATTACTCAACATATAAGCTAAGGCTTGGGGAATTGCTCTGGTTACGGCAAAATCACTACGCTTTGATTCAATTACCAATAACCACAGACGCTTTTTCAATCCTGATTTTAATACTAAAATATCAATCCGTCCTCGAATGGTTATCCCTTCATCCTGCATTTCTATAGCCACGCTGGTTTCTGTTTCAATGCGGAATGGCTTGTGATAAAACCCAGCTAAGTCTAATAATGGCGCAAGAATGACCATCTTCACTGTATTTTCTAAGATCGGTGGTTCATCGATCAATTCTAAAAAGTTAGTCTTTACTCGATCTAACAAACGTCGATCTTCATCTTTTAACGGGTCGAATTCTTTCAACTCAAAGGTAGAATTTGGGACTTGCCGAATTCCAAAGTTTTGCTTTAATTCACCTAATGTTATATCTTTTGCCGCAATTGACTGAACCACAATACCCTCAGACTATAAAGATAATCCACTCTTAAGTAGGATGTTGTCTTAAATATGATAACGGTATTCAATCAGAATTTACTCGGCAATTCTCATTATGGTTCTAAACCTCATTGGATCAGCTTTTTACTCGATCGTTGCAGGTTTAATCTGAATCGGAGCAGGTTTTTACTCGATCGTTGTAGGTTAAAAGATGAAGATCCCGATCGTGAGTGGGTTATACCTAACTATTAATAATAATTTTTACTGCTTCTGCGAGGTCTTGAGCGATCGCCTGTGGTTGAAAAATTTCTAATTGAGTTTGATTCCTAATTCCTGATAAAACTCCAATGGTACTGATGTTATGGCTATTTCCCGCAATCAGATCGGCTTCGGTATCGCCAACCATCCACTGATTCTCAATATAAGGTAAAGATGCGATCGCCTTTGTCATAAGTTGAGGTTTATCTTTGATATCTTGAGTTTTTATATAATCGTTCTTAAGGCAAAAAATGCGATCGCTCTTGAAAAACCTGTGTAAATCGTATTTAGACAAGACTGGTAATAACTCCCATTCACGGCGCATAGTCATAATGGCAAGTTCGATTCCAGCATTTTGGGCAGTTTCCAACGCGGCGATCGCTCGATCGTGAATACAATCGTAGGCAAAAAAAGATTTAGCATTAATATGCTCTCTACGCAGTCTGACAAAAGTTGGGGCTTGATTGATAAGAGTTAATCCTGATTTAATCGCAATTTCGGTCTCTGAGACTTGCGATCGTTTCAATTCCCAAAACTCTGCTTTAGTCAGAGGGGTAAGCATCTGATCGGGCTGCTTGACTTTATGCAGGCAGAAATTATAAACCTGAAAATAGCGTTCCGACACATTCATAATTGGACCGTCAAAGTCCGTAAATAATCTTTTCATAATCCGCTATAGTTTTGCTCGATCCAAGTTCGATCATCTCCTGATTGAATTTGCTCGATCCAAGTCGGATTACTCAGATACCATTCAATTGTTTTTAATAAGCCACTATCAAAGTTTTGCTTTGGTTTCCAGCCTAAATCTTTGTATATCTTTGTAAATTTTATGAAATACTTTCCAGCCAAGTCGTAACCTGTTCTGCGAGTCTGACATCATTTAAGCGATCGATTTCTCTAATACCTGTAGGGCTGGTAACATTAACTTCGGTGAGGTAGCCCCCAATCACATCAATACCGACAAACATCAAGCCATCTTTTTGTAAAATTGGGCATAATTCCTGACAGATTTCTAACTCTCTTGGTGTAATTTCCGTTTTAGCGACACTGCCGCCTGCTGCCATATTGCCGCGAAATTCTCCCGAACTGGGAATCCGATTTACAGCCCCAATTGGTTCCCCATTTAGGAGAATAATGCGCTTGTCCCCTTGTTGGGCGGCGGGTAAATATGCTTGAACCATGACTGGCACTCTACCAAATTTCGTACTGACTTCGATGATGGAATTAAGATTGCGATCGCCGACAGTAGCAAATAAAATTCCTTCACCACCTTTACCATCTAGGGGTTTGATCACCGCTTGCCCTTTAGCTCGAACAAATTCTTTAATGGTAGATTTTTGGCTTGAAACTATAGTCTCAGGCGTACAACTAAACTGCAACGCGTAAACTTTTTCATTGGCAGATCTAATACCCTTAGGTGAATTTACAACTAGGGTGCGATCGCCGACATAATCCAAAATATAAGTGGCATAGATATACTCAACCGTCACAGGAGGATCGGGGCGCATCCAGATTACCTGCATAGTTTCTAAAAACTGATAACTTCCTGTTTCTTGCTTATACCAAGGAGTTTGTGCCTTCCACTTCTTAATTATCGGATCGTCTATCAATTGCACGGGATAAATGTAAACTGGCTCTAAAAATGCCTGTGCTTTACCATTGACAATACTCAAAGATTCTTTGCTAGTTACGAATACCTCATGCCCTTGCTTACACGCTGCTTCCATTAAAGCCACACTGGTGTCATGGGTGGGATCGAGCTTGGCGATCGGGTCGATGATAAAAGCCAGTTTCATATTTATTCCTCACATTCTAAAGTTTCTTTAGTGGCTCGTCCTGTGGTGGGATTGGTGCCACTGGCTAATTTGCACAAGAGACTGCGGGTGGTATTGCGTAAATCTACATCGGTAAAATCTGCCCCATCGATTTTTGCGCCAATAAAAGATGTACCGTAGGTAAATGCACCCTCTAGTAAGGCATTGGTTAAATTAGCACCATTCATTCGGGCAGTATCTAACGTGCTATAGCGCATATCCGCTCCAGTAAAATCGGCTGAGGTCATGTTTGCGCCAAATAAACTTACTCCCGTAAGGTTGGCATTGCGAAAGTTGGAATTATGTAGATCGGTTTTATTAAATTGCGATCCTTGCAGCGATTTACCTGAAAAGTCTGCCCCCGTCATTATTTGCTTATCGTAGTCTTCGGCATAACTGGGATTGACATTAAAGGCTAAATTCGTAAAGGCGATCGCCACAATACAAATAAATAAGGAAATTACCTTAATACGAAGTGATTTCAAAGTCATAGTTAAATATTTAGTTAAATGTATGAATTAATTAAGGATTTGCTAACACCTGTTATTTTATCTGCGTTATAACCCCTTACCAAATATTCTTCTTTAGCGAGATAAATTAGTATTTTGATGTTTTCAATTCTAAAATTCCATATAACCTATTTAGAAATTCTGAGGTTTAGCGTGGGATTATCAAACTTACCTCTATAGTTACCCTCGCTAAATCTCAAACTAATTTCCAGCCATTAGTATCTAAAAATATGAAGTATCTAAAAATATGAACTCTACAAAATTAGAAGCCTTAGTTAATAGAAATTACGAAATTAAAATCGGTGAGTATATTGGTAAAGGCTTTGAAGTATTTAAGCAATGCCTCGGCAGCATGATTGGCTTTTTCATATTTTTCATATTAACGGCTGTCATCACGCTAGCTTTAGGACTTATTCCAATTTTAGGAACTATTGCGACTGCGATTATAGGTGCTCCACTTGGGGCTGGATTTACCTTTGTTGGATTGTCCGTAATCCGCAGACAGTCTTATACATTTAAAGATTTCTTTAAGGGCTTTAGTAACAAATATTTTCTGCAACTTTTTTTAATCTCTATAGTCGGCGGAGCAATTACAGCTTTAGGATTCTTTCTATTAATTATTACTGGAATTTATATTACAGTTGCCTATAGTTTTGCGATTCAAATTGCGATCGATTGGGAATTAGACTTTTGGGAAGCTTTAGAAACCAGCCGTAAATTAATTACAAAGAAATGGTTTTCGATGTTTATATTTCTATTAGTTTTAACGCTAATCAATATGGTAGGGGCTTTACTTTTAGGCATCGGCATTTTGTTTACAGTGCCTTTAACTATTTGCGCTCTGCTAGTTGCTTATGATGATATTCTTGGAAATCATTCTGATCCCATAATAGACGGCATGAATCTTTAGTTTGGGTTATGAGATGAGATCGCCAATATTTCTAAAATTATGGGTTCGATTGAATTAATTAAGGTGGAGTCATGAGTGATAATCGAGTTATCGATCGGGTTGAAGAAATTTTTGCCATAGGCGATCGCCGCCACGCCGAACAGGGTAAGACTGGATCGGTTCACTTAAATGATTTGCTGACACCTGAAGAAGCCAGCGAACTATCAAAACTTTTAAATTCTTTGCCCTCAAAAAAGCCTACGGATATAAATTTAGCTAAATCAATCTAAGGAATTTTGGGGAAGTTGTTATTATGGGGTAGTCCATTTTTTATCTGTATATTTCTAACCTAATGCTCAACCAACGCATCCAAAGATTTTACGACTCTTCTTCACCCCTGTGGGAGCAAGTATGGGGAGAACATATGCACCACGGTTTTTATGAATTAGGTAATCTTAACAATCAAGTTAAAGATCGGCGGCAGGCACAAATAGATTTAATCGAAGAATTGTTGGATTTTGCCCAAATTAAATTCTCAAGAGTTCCAGAGCAACTATCAGATCGAACAGAGCGAAAATTCTCGATTCTCGATATCGGTTGTGGAATCGGTGGTAGTTCTTTGTATCTCGCTCAAAAATTTCCTAATGCTCACGTTACAGGCATAACTCTCAGTCCAGTCCAAGCAAACCGCGCTAACGCCCGTGCCAAAGATTTTGATTTGCAGTCAAGAACCGAATTTTTAGTTGCCGATGCCCTAGTAATGCCTTTTGAGAGCGATCGCTTTGATTTAATTTGGTCGTTAGAAAGTGGCGAACATATGCCCGATAAGTCCAAGTTTTTGGCAGAATGTTTGCGGGTACTAAAACCTAACGGTAAAATAATTTTTGCGACATGGTGCCATCGGGAGACTAATTTAAAACCTTTAACCACGAACGAAAAACAGCACTTACAAAGGATTTATGATGTGTACTGTCTGCCCTATGTAATTTCCTTATCTGAATACGAAGCGATCGCCCACAGCTTAGAAGTTAAAGGTCTAAAGTTCCAAAATATTCGTACCGTTGACTGGTCGGAACAAGTAGCACCATTTTGGGATCGAGTAATTGAATCTGCTTTCAGTCTTGAAAATATTTTAGGTATTATCCAAGCGGGCTTACCTGCAATCATTGGGGCTACATCTCTGCGCTTAATGTCTAGAGGTTACAGCCGAGGCTTGGTTAAATTTGGTGTTCTTATTGCCGATAAAACAGCCGATCAAGTTTCTCTAACATTAGCCTAGCCAAGAACCAATATCAGTATCACTATTATAATTTTGACCACTTTGTCCAGTTGGTAAAGTTAGTCGATTTGAGGCAACAACTGGCTCGATCTTGAGTTGATTGGCTTCAGATAGCTTTAAAATTACCGCTTTAGCTTCATTAAAATCTTGTTTGAGTTTATCAGTTTGACCCAATTCAACTTGAAGATTAACAATATGTTTCTTTTGGTCTAAGATTTCTTCTTTAAGTCGGCTGATCTCGCTTTGCAAGGCATCTTCTCTATGCTTGGCTTCGGCTAAAACATCTTTTAATTTAGCAGCGATCGCATCCAATTCCACTTTATTAAGGTCTTCTTCTGATTCGTGAATACCTTTAGCTTCCGCAGCATCTAATTCATCCACAAATTTATCCTCAGGCTTTTGTGACTCCATTTTTACTAAATCAGACAAGCTTTTTCTCCCAGTCATATATTTCTCCAATCTTCTAAAATTTCATTAATAACGCATCTATAATCTGCCTCCGCCTCACGAGCATTGCTGCCGCGCCACTGAGAAATTGGCAGTCCTTCCAGTGTAGCCCTTTCGTGTGCCTTGAATGCACGGATAAATGTTTTAAAAGCAGGAATCCCTAATTCGGATAATGTCGCTTGGGCTTCTTTAGCTTCGGTAGAGCTACGGGGGTTTACTCTAGTTAATAAGACTCGATGAGCGATCGCAGACGGAGTTACAACTTTTTTTACGGTTTGAATTAGTGCCATTAAATCCATAGGTGCGGGCGGTGTGGGCAGAATCAAATAATCGGCGACAGCCACTACAGCAGCCAAAGCCAGTGAAGACAATGCCGGGGCTGTATCCACCACGATCAAATCGTAGCCAGTAATTGTTTGTAAATTTTGCAGGAGTTCGGGGTTAGTTTCTTGAGATAAATCAAATCCCATACTTTTACTATCTCGATCTGCCCACCATGTTGCCGAAGCTTGAGGATCGGTATCGACTAACAAAACGCGACTTTTTTCAGCCCACATTGCCGCTAGATTTATGGTTGTTGTAGTTTTGCCTACTCCGCCCTTACCATTTAAGACAACTAAGATCTTGGCAGATTTCACAGACTTATTACGCTCTAATCGTTAATATTTTTACGCTTTAATTACCACTAAAAAAAGCTTTTAATGAGTTTAGCAGTCAGTATCCATTAACTTGTCTACCTGACGGAATAATTCAACAAGTGTTAAAGAGTTATCTAAAACAAAATCAGCGATCGCCACTTTTGCAGAGATTGGCATTTGACTGGAAATTCGTAATTGGGCAGCAGTTAAATCTAGGAGATCGCGTTGCATTAATCTTTCTAGCTCTAATTCGGGTGGACAAAATACAACCCAAGTCTCAGTTACAAGATCTTGCATTCTTGCCTCAAATAGCAATGGCACCACCATAACTACTGGGTTAGGACTATGTAATTTAGCCTCTAATTTAAGGCGATCGCGTACATAGGGATGAATCTGGTTTTCTAGCCAAGTTCGCTCCTGTGGATTATTAAAGATAACCGTCGCTAGTTTAGCCCGATCTAATTGTCGATCGATTTGCTGGGATTGATGATCTTGCTTATTA
>CAZLKI010000049.1:0-3642 GCA_964560035.1 uncultured Synechococcus sp. | reverse complement strand
ATAGCATCTCTAGCGTAAAGATCGGCATCCAAGATTGGTAGTTGGTAAGACTTGTGCAAATAATTAGCAACGCTAGTTTTACCTGTAGCAATTCCGCCTGTCAAGCCAATAATACGCTGAGACATTTTGACAGTATAAGCACAATATAAGCAAAAACCAAACTATTTAAAGCCTTGGCTAATCCCAGAAACTACCATAATGCAGGAACGGGAGCAGGAGCAGGAGGACGTGTAAAAGTTGGTTGAGGAGCAGGTGGTTCAGGCACAACAACTACAGCAACAGGAGGATTACATTCGGTGGCATTAGGAATTCCAGTAACTGGATAAACAGCACCAGAAGCTAAGTAGTAACCACAATACTCAGATAATGCAGTGGTGTAAGGACTGGATAAATCTCTAGTGCGAATATCAGGTGAGCTCAAAGTTTGCAAATCATACATTTCACGCATAACACTACGGAATCCATTTAATCGTCTTTCAGCAGTTATATCTGGAAATTCAAGCTGGATATAGGGTTGGGAAATGTAACCCGATGAGCTTATGTCAAGTACTAGGGTTTGAGCCGCATTGTAAGAATAAGGATAGTTAGCTGGATAGACATCTTGGTCAGTTCCCAAACTACTGAAAGTTACGTTGAAGAAAGGATCGGCAAAACTCGGTGAAGCTAAAATTGATGATGCAACTGCTAAGGAGGCAGTTAATAAACCAGACTTGAAACCAGACTTAAGACAAGAAAGTAAGCTCATAGTATAAACCTCACAATTACGTGTTAATAATTTAGCAGATTTCTATATATCAATGTACTTATCTAAGATTATCTTAAAATATAACTAAACCATGCATAAAACCGCATCAGCAAAAGCAAGCCTTTTAGATTTAATTTGTAAACTTGCTTATAGGAGTGGCAACTTCGTTCTTTCTTCAGGGCAACCGAGCTCTTATTACATCAATGGTAAGCAGGTTACTCTCCATCCTTACGGGGCATTGTGGACGGGACAAATATTCTTAGAAATGCTTCCAGATGGAGTCAAAGCAGTAGCAGGATTAACCCTCGGAGCCGATCCGATTGTAACTGCGGTGAGCGTAGTTTCAGCTTTAAATAAAGTTCCAGTTTCAGCTTTAATTGTGCGGAAGCAAGCAAAGGGTCATGGTACACAGGATTGGATTGAGGGTTTGATCTTACCGCCTGATTCAGAAATTGTAGTAGTAGAAGATGTGGTCACTACTGGTAATTCGGCAATGTTCGCCGTAGAGCGGTTGAGAGAGGCTGGATATACGGTTAAATTAGTATTAACTCTGGTCGATCGCTTGCAAGGTGGAGCCGAATGTTTTGCCCAAGCAGGTTTAGAATTTAAATCTGTTTTTACGATCGCCGAGATTCAAAGTTATGCTAGTCAAATGATTGGCTAAATCTTCTAATTAAAAATACAGGCAGATCTCCATGAAAAGGCTATTTAGCTATCTAGAATATCGGTTTTGCGTGCCAGAGTTTGCAGGCTGGATGTTAATGATGCTCTCTGGATTTTTCTTTGCCGCCGCTACAAATACTTTATCGGGGTGGTTGTATGTGATTAGTGGAGTCAGTTTTGCGATCTTACTCATTAGCGGAGTTCTGCCCAGTCGAGTTATTAAGGATATTGAGATCGTGCGATCGCCTATAGAACCAGTCAGTGCAGGTGAAGCGATCGCCGTTGAGTTAATCGTGATTAATACTGGAAAAGCTGATAAATCTTTGTTTCAAGTTTATGACTTTATCCCCCAAAACCTGACAAGCGATCTAACTTTATCCCCAGTTAAAGTAATTGAAGACTTAGCTCCAGCGCAAAAACAAACTTGGATTTATACGCTTAATACTCTGTATCGGGGAATATTTTGGTTTAAAAAGGTAGATCTAGTTACGGCAAGTCCATTTGGTTTATTTCGGAGCAGGCGATCGCTGATGAATAAGCAAGTCGAGCAAAAAGTAATTGTTTATCCCCAAGTTTTAACCCTAAATCAATGCCCGTTGATCGACCAAATTGGCGCAGAAGAAACCCCTAAAACCTACAGCCAAAGGTACATTAATAGTAATGCCAATGAGGGTTTAACTAAAGCTTTAAGACCTTATCGATGGGGCGATCCAACTCGTTTAATTCACTGGCGATCGAGTGCTAAACTTGGCGAACTCAAGATTAGAGAATTAGAAATTACCTTAAGCGGACAAGATTTAGTTATCGCCTTAGACACAGCATTAGGCTGGGAAAATCTCCAGTTTGAAGAGGCTGTAGTTGCCGCAGCTTCGCTATACTTTTATGCCCAAAGCGTAAATTTAAATGTAAAACTATGGACTAGATTTGGAGGTGCAGTTCAAGGGCAGCAAATTGTTTTAGAAACTTTAGCCGCAATTAATCCAACTTCTGACGCTCAAGGTTCTTTAGAAGCCGTAGCAAGATTACCCGAAATACCTTTAGTATGGCTAACTCATAGACATGACAGCTTGGGAGATTTATCCTCTAGCAGTCGTTGGTTACTATGGGGACAGATTCAAAGTTTAGCCGAAACTTCGGGCTTGATGATTGAAAGTGGTGAAGATGAATTGGATGGTAATTTTAAAGATAGATTTCAAAGCCTGCGATCGCAACTCCAAAGACAAGTAATCTCTTCCAATCGTTAAACTCAACTCAAGCTGACAAGTTCCATATCTTGAAACATAGGAGTGCTAAGGTAGCGTTCGCCAAAACTAGGTTGGATCATCACAATCATTTTGCCCGTATTTTCTGGTCTCTTTGCCACTTGTACTGCTGCATACAACGCCGCACCGCTTGATATCCCTGACAGTAAACCTTCTTCCTTTGCCATTCTGCGCCCATAAGCGATCGCCTGATCGTCAGTTACAGGAATAACTTCATCGATTAAATCTCGCTTTAGAACTTGGGGAATAAATCCAGCCCCAATCCCTTGGATGCGATGAGGACCGGGTTTGCCTCCTCCTAAAACTTGACTGTTAGCGGGTTCTACGGCGATCGCCTTAAATGTCGGTTTGCGCTGTTTTAAAAGTTCACTAATCCCAGTAATAGTTCCGCCCGTACCCACTCCCGAAATTAAAAAATCCACCTGCCCATCGGTATCTGCCCAAATCTCTTCCGCCGTAGTTGCCCGATGAATTGCAGGATTAGCCAAATTACTAAATTGCTGGAGCATATAGGCATTGGGAATTTTATCAACTATTTCTGTCGCTTTGCGAATTGCCCCGCCCATACCTTCATTACCCGCAGTAAGCTCTAATTCTGCCCCGTATGCCCGCAGCATTGCCCGCCGTTCTAGGCTCATAGTATCTGGCATTGTTAAAATTAATCGATAACCCTTAGCGGCTGCCACCATTGCCAAAGCTATACCTGTATTCCCAGAAGTTGGCTCAACTAAAACTGTTTTGTGAGGTGTAATTAAGCCTTTTTTTTCGGCATCTTCGACCATATTGATCCCGATCCGATCTTTGACCGAGGCAGATGGATTCATACTTTCAAGCTTGACGATAATTCTAGCTAGGCAGCCTTCAGCATCAGGAATCCGATTGAGTTGGACTAAGGGAGTATGACCGATTAGTTGAGTAATATTTTGGGCGATTTTCATATTTTTACTTCTTTATTGGGAAATATTTTTTGAA
>CAZLKI010000048.1:5847-14691 GCA_964560035.1 uncultured Synechococcus sp. | reverse complement strand
CATTACAAGAAACAAGAGTTTATCGCGAAATCAAGGCTGAAGGACGCGAAGAAGGACTAGAGCAGGGACGTGAACTAGGTCTAGAACAAGGTCGTGAAGGACTGGCTAATGTGGTGACGAGACAACTAACTAAGCGATTTGGGCAGGTATCAGGAGATCTGCGGTCTTCAATTTTTGGTCTGCCGTTAAATGCGCTTGAAAAATTGAGTGAAGCACTTTTAGATTTTACAAGCTTGACTGATTTACAGATTTGGCTAGCAAAACGGTAAATCCAAGAAAAAAGGAACCCTAGAAGAAAAATCGAAATTTGCGCCAATCTGGACAGATTTTGTCATAGGATTGATGGCACTGAGCGATAGCCTAAAAGCAATGTAAGCCAAGATGCAAGAATATCAAATGGTGCAAAACTAGGGTGGTTAATTAATCGCAAAGATCGGGAAGTCGAAATCTATCACATTAATAGCCCAATCGAAATTTTGCGATCGCCATCAGCTATTTCGGGCGAAGATATATTACCAAAGTTTGTTTTCGATTTAGGCTTGATTTGGTAATCTTAGTATTTAGAATTGAGTTATTGTGAATCTTGATATTATTACCCCGCTAATACTTACTTATAACGAAGCCCCAAACATCGATCGCGCGTTACATCGGCTTACTTGGGCTAAAGAAATTATAGTTATCGACAGTTATAGTACCGATCAAACCTTAGATATTCTCAACTCTTATCCTCAAGTGAGAATTTTTCAGCGTAGTTTTGATACCCATACCGCCCAATGGAACTATGGCTTAGAACAGGTTAAATCAGAATGGGTAATGTCGCTTGATGCCGACTATCAAGTGACTGATCAATTGATTCAAGAGATTTTATCCTTAAATAATTTATTAATTGATGGCTATTTTATCCCATTCACATACTGTGTATTTGGAAAACCCTTAAGAGGAACAATACTCCCACCACGCCAAGCCCTATTTCGTAAAGAAAAAGCTACCTATATTGATGATGGACATACGCAATTACTGGTAAATCAAGGCTTATCAAGCCGAATTTCTATACCAATTTACCATGACGATCGCAAGCCTCTTTCTCGATGGTTATGGGCACAAGATCGGTATCTACTAATCGAAGCTAAAAAGTTATTAGAGACCCCCGAACATGAATTAAGTCTGGGCGATCGCATTCGCAAACAAAAGATTTTTGCGCCATTTATTATTTTAATTTATTGCCTAATACTGAAAGGCGGTATCTTTGATGGATGGCAGGGTTGGTACTATGCATTTCAAAGGCTGTTAGCCGAAATATTACTATCTCTACGATTGATCGAACTAGAGAAACTTGATAAAGCTGGGTAAAGCTCTGATTTAAAACCCAAAAAATTATTTCCACCTATGTAATGCCCAACGTTAAAAATAGATTTATTCCTTCTCACAAAAAATAACTATTTGAAATGGAGATGTATCCCTTCGGGGGAGCTTCACCTTCAATACCTATATTTACTTAGGAAGGAAGTAAGATGAAATAAGGTGGAAAACCATGACTGCAACCGTCATCAACCTGGAAGCGATCGCTAACTCAATCCAAGAATTTTTAGATAATCCTGATATGGTTAAACAAAAAGGCGATCGCTCGGTTGAATCTTTAGAAATAGCTAAACTCAATCTATGGCTTAATACTGTAAATCTAAATCAAGTTTTAATAAATTTAGAAAATAATATTCAAGCTGAGGATAAGTGTACTTTTCAAGAAGTTATAAATCTGGCTCGAACTGAAGGAAATTTAGTAACTTTGAAGTAGTTGTAACTAATTAGGTCAAAAACTGAAAGCACCTGAAATTTTTTAACTTCAGCCTAATTACGATCGAATGGAATACCAAAATCATCTAAATAGCCGAGAACTTGTTTTCTTTGTAAATTTAGTCACAGGATTAAATTTGGGGCTAAGTCCCTTTTTAGAGTAGGATTGCTCAAAAACTACTCAAGCTAAGAACCCGACTGATGAGAAGTTTTCGCCCAAGATAGTTGTGGGATTTGCCTTATACCATTTGCTCAGGATTTCTCCATAGACCGAACGAAAATCAACTTTCACAGGCAGGTTAGAATTTACCAAACTATCAAGGGCAGGATCGCCACCATAAAAGCCCGATCGGACATCACCAATTAATATTACAGGGGCAGTAGTACCATGATCGGTTCCACCAGTTCCGTTTTCCGCCGGTCTACGCCCAAATTCGCTTTGCACCATAATTAAGACATTTTTATCCAACCCTTTAGATTTTAGATCGCGATCTATTGCCGAAAGACCCAAGCTTAATTGTTCTAAAAGCCTCTTCTGGACTTGTAGTTGACGTGCGTGCGTATCCCATCCTCCAATTGTCATATATAAAACCTTAGGGCTGGATTCTAACAGTCTGCCCATAAGCGCGAATTGCTTACCAATGGGAGTCGGAGCATAACTACTACTGGCAATCCGTTGATTTAAGTCTTGGCTCAGTTTTTTCACAGCCTCTTCACTTTCAAGTACGGTACGCCGAATCTGTTCTGCCATTGGATGAGATTGCGGTGTGAGGTATAAAGCTTGAATCGCTTGCCCTAGCTTGCTTTTATTGCGTACTGCTAAACCGGGAGATAATTGCAGAAAGCGATCGCCCTCGTTACCAATCAAGGCTAAAGGGTATTCTTCTCCTAAAAATACCGCATCTCCAGTTTTAGCTTTTACCGATTCCAAATATCGCGCAATCCAACCACTATCCACCGAACCACGGGGACGACCGCTTTGCCAAATATCCTTCGATCGGAAATGAGATAAATTTGGATCGGGATAACTCACATTCTGAACTACGGCTAATCTTCCCATCTCCAAAATCGGTTTTAAGTCTTTAAGCGCAGGATGTAATGCCACAGTTGAACTAACTGGAATGCCATCTTTGATTCCTAAATTCGGACGTAATTTATAGTAGTTCGGATCTTTATAAGGGATAAAAGTATTCAAGCCATCGTTACCTCCGGCTAATTCAATTACTAGAAGAGTTTTTTGATTTTTATTAGCTCCAAATACAGAATTGGCAGCAGAATTAGCAGCGAGGAAAGCCGAAACTGACATCAAAGCCAGAAAGTCACGTCTATTCATATATTTACGCTTAAGTTTGGAGGAAGTAATTAATCAAGCTAATTGATAGGAAGGAGAAGAGAGAATGAGAGCAGTTGCATCGCGAGGTGATAAACCATTAAGAGCATTGACTAAACTGGGTTCGGCATTGTTATCGAGTAGCAATGTCAGTAATTCCCTGGTGGTCAGATTTTTAGGATCGTAGCTAAATCCACCGTCATCGCCATAATTTTGGGTCATTTGTTGTGCCAAATTTAGCCGAGTCAATAATGATGGTGCTGTCAGCCAAGCCGTACCTTGAGGAAATCCTTTAACCGTGGGCGCATTATAGAAAGCCTGTCCCATCGCTCTTAAGCTGCCTAAGACTTTGATGTTATCGGCTTTAATTCCTAACTGACGAATGCTACCGAGTAGAAAATATATGGGAGTTTTTAACTGGCTGCGATATGCCTTAGCACTGTAAAATTCGGGACTGGTAAATATGGCGGACATTACGGATTTAATATTCCGATCGCTTTTTTTATAGACATTAGCAAGGCGATCGACTATGGCAGATTCGGGCTGAGGATAAACGAAAGTACTCCAAAGTTTGCGCGCAATAGTTTTAGCGGTACTGGGATGATTTGCCAAAATATCGACAATATCTTCGGTTTTGAGGTTTCCCTGTTTTCCTAAATAAGTTTTAATGTCGTTGTCATGTCGGCGCGGTAAAAATATAGATGTAGCTGTACCTAAAGTGCGATTTGGTCTAATTGCCCAACCTGTTAACGCTCTGGCACCTTCTTGAATGTCTTTTTCGCTATATTGCCCGCGTCCGATGGTAAACAGTTCCATAACTTCGCGGCTGTAGTTTTCGTTAATTTTACCCGAACGATTTTGAGCGTTATCTAAGTAAGCAAGCATCGCAGGGCTGGTAGTTACAGACCAAAGTAGTTCCCGAAAATCTCCAAAGCTGTAGGTACGAAGTCTGGCATCGTAATCAGTGAGAAACTGGGGAATACGCACTTTTCGGGCAGAAACTACAAAATGATCTCGCCAAAAATTAATTACTTTTTCTTGAAGTGGGTTTTCGGCATAAATAGTTTGATTAACTAACCAATCGGCAAATTTTAAGCCTTGATTAAGCCTGATCTTGCCCATATTTTCTACTGCACCTAAACTGGGAACAGAAGCGATTACCTGCCGATCGAGCCATTGATTTAATAATTCGGTGGTAGATATGGAACTATTTAACTCGGCAGTCGTAGCCCCAAAACTAGCCCTACGAAAGAAGTGGGCTTTTTTAGCTAAAGCATCCATCTGCGTGACCAAGATAATTTACTCTTGCTTAGACTGGCGCAGAATTAGGATGGTTCATCGTTAAAAAGACTAACTACAAGCTACGGGTTCGCCGATTTCTTTAGGAGTGGCAAAAGATGTACCACAGCTGCAGGATTTACTAGCATTGGGATTACGAAAACGGAACCCTCCACCCATGAGGTCTTCGGTGTAGTCTAGTTCCATGCCTTGCAATTGGGGTAGGTTGGTATTGTTAATCACGATCTTAACGCCGTTGCAGTCATATTCTCGGTCTTGGGTTTCTAATTCTTGCGGAAAATCCATCATGTAGGATAATCCCGAACATCCACCTTGTTTGATCCCTACACGTAAAGGGGCAGTGGTGGAGCGTTGGTTTTGTAAGTTTTTGACTCTGGCGATCGCCGCTTCAGTAAGTGTAATCATAATTCTAAGTATTGGGAATAGTGAGAGCTAATTATTTAGTTTATTATTTTTAATTATAGAGGTGAGAATCGATCTCACCCCCAATTATTAATTAAACTCTGTATTTACTTGACTTACTGTTTGTGGAGATTAATTACTCAAGAATAACCAAAGCAATACTGGCAACCGCAACATTGGCATAACCTGCAACTTTAACTAGTTTGTAGAGTGGGCTGGTTAATGGGCATTTATGAATTCCCAAAAATCTTACGGCTCTATCGGCGAATAATCCCGCTTTGAAATGAAAGTCTCTATGATTTTTGATGGCACTATATAGCATCGATCGGTTTTGGCATTTCATAATAGTTAAGTTAATAATTTAGATTAAGAAATTTTAAGATTTCACTTTATATTATATCTGCTCTATAGTTTCTTAGATTTCAGCTATTTCAAGTTTCTAACTATATTTGTAGGCAATAGTAGATGATAATAGCTACAAAATTTCATTAAAAATTTCACTAAAAAATTTCTACAGGTTATTTAATTTGCGATCGCACCGAATTATATCTTTAGGCAAAATATTCTTAGCTCTAACTACTTTAGTAGCAGTCGGCTTAGGAGTTGCTGTAGCACAGGTTATTCCCCTGCAAAGTCTAGATTGGAAGGGATTGATTAAAGGGAGAAATCCTCAAGAAGTTTTTGCGGAGGGTCTAGGTAGTAAGCTCACTCAGCCCTATCAAGTCTTGGTTATGGGCATTGATGGCAACGAAAAGTTTAACGGACGCAGTGACTCCATGCTGTTAGTACGGTTCGATAACAGCGATCGCCGTATTAATATCCTGACAATTCCTAGAGATACAAGGGTTAATATTCCTAACTATGGCTATCACAAAATCAATGCGGCTAATGTGTTTGGGGGGGTAAAATTAGCAATTGAGACCGTTCAGCAAAAGTTAAATGGCGTAAAGATCGATCGCTTTATCAGATTAGATAGCTCTGGGCTAGATCGAGTTATTGATGCGTTAGGCGGCGTAGAAATAGATGTGCCGAAGGCGATGAAATATGAGGATAAAACTCAAAAACTTTACATCGATCTTCAGCCCGGACTGCAAACTTTAAACGGCAAGCAAGCTGAGGGATTTATTAGATTTCGCGATGATGGGTTGGGTGATATTGGTCGAGTTAAACGCCAACAAATTATGATTCAGGCTCTAAAAGCCAAGCTTAATAACCCTTTAACCTTCCTAAAGTTGCCCGAACTTATTCCCATCGTACAAAAGTATACCGATACGAATTTGAGCTTTGATGAAATGATCGCGATCGCCACTTTTAGTATTAGCGTCAAATCCGAACAAATTAGTACGAAGTCGTTAACAGGTATTCCTAGCGCACCCTATCAATTTGACGCTTCCTATTGGTTGACGGATGAAACCGATGTAGATCGAGCTATTTCGGGTAGATTTGTGACAGATAATTGACTATAAAAAATTTCATCCTAAAATATTTCTATCATCTATCGATATTAGATTGCCGAGAGGACTTAAAAATCAATGACTCAGATAATCGAACGAAAATCCTTATATGATTCTGACTATTTGATGTGGACAGAGGAAACCATAGCAAAATTAAAGGCTAGAGATTTTGAACTTTTAGATTTTGAAAACTTGATCGAGGAGATTGAGAGCTTGGGTAAATCTGAAAAAAGAGAAGTAAGAAATCGTCTTAAAACCTTACTAGAACATTTGCTTAAGAGGCTTTATGTAAATATGCCCGACTGTTTCAAAGGCTGGGAAAATACTATCAGAGAACAGCGATCGCAAATCAAGTTAGAACTGCTCGATTCTCCTAGTTTAAAAAGATTGTGGGATCAGTTTTTTGCCGTTGTGTGGGTAATTGCTCTCGAAAAAGTGCGCTCTGAATATAAATCTCAAGGGTTTAGTTTTCCTGATACATGGCAATATCAAACCGATCTTGACTCAATGTTAAATATTGATTTTTGGGAATAGGCGATCGCCCGATAATCGTAAAATATTAAACCGCAATTAATCCAAGATATTCTACGAAGGGTTCAAAATCTCTATCTTTGAATAGAAGAGGTATATGGTAATTGATGCAGTATGTTGCAATAATCACATCGTTGGTTTTACGAATTGTTATACCTTTTTTGCGGAGAGAGCGATAATTTTCAGCGCATATTTCTACCATTTGGCTGTTAAAAAGAGAATATCGATCTAGTGTTGATAGGGTGTTTCTAGCTTTTATATAGTCTTTATCATTTCTAAAACCCTGCAATATTTCCAGAAAGATAATATCGGCAATGGCGACGATCCCTTCAATTAGAGCAGTATCAAGAATATCCGTGTGGGTATTTATGTTTCCGTTAAAGTAATCAACCCAGACCCTGGTATCGACCAGTATCATCTATCCGCCTCTCATCTCATCCAAATCTCCTTCCCATTTGAGTTTACCTCGCAAATCACGTATAGCCTGTTGATTGCTGCGCTGAATTATCAGTTTAAGCCCTTTTTCTACCACATCTTTTTTTGTGACAAGACCACTTGCTTTAATCGCCTTGTTCATTAGTTCATCGTCTATAACAATGTTAGTTCTCATGTACTTATCTTTAATGTGTACTTTAGTATATATCATACACATTGTCACAGATCTTTAAAATTTGGACTTCAGTTCGAGTGCCGTACAAAAGCTGTTGAGGCTATTTAATAAAGCGTTGTAGTAAGAATAAGCATCCGTAGCGGAATCGTTCTGAAGATGAGCATATAAAGCTAGTTCTGGTTCAGACACTAGAGATACCTGCGGGATATTTAGCCCTGCTTCAGTTAAACGGATGGATGCGATCGCGATTAGTAGCGACCCGATTGTATTATTTTTACCGCGATCGAGGTCTTCCAATCCGAGCAGGATTAACTCCGATCCCGGTAATTCATCTAGTTCCATTATTACTTCCTCTCTGATGTATTTTTACAGCGATCAATAAATTGTTCGATTTTATTTCTCAGCAGATCGGGATCGAGGGAGGGAAATCGAATCAATTCAGGTGCGATTTCATTAAAGCAATCATGCAATTTCTCTAAAGTAAATAATTTCTGTGCATACATAGCTCGAACATCATCAATGTCGCGGTTATATCCCCTAGATAGTTTGGAAAGGGCTTGAGAAGTAAAATCATAATGATAAAACAAGATTTCACCTTGCTGTCTAATGAAGACGCTTCTATCTCTCCATCCAATAAGTTGAGGCAAGAAATCTTGAGGGGAAGCCAGTTCAATATTGATATCCAATTCTTGTTTGAGTTTGGCGATCGCTTGAAAAATACCTAAAGGTTCGGGATCTAGACGAATATCGATATCCACGGTAGAACTACGCCACCCAAGAAGCAGAGCACTAGCACCACCTGTAAAGTAAATACAGCCATAGCCACGGGCTTCTCTACCCAACGCTTGCATAAGTCGTTCAATCTTTTGAGGATCGAGATTTGAGCGCATAATTTTACAATCGAGTCTTAATTTCGTAATTGAATTAGAGCATTTCCGATCTTCTCAATAGATATGGGTTTACTAATATAGTCATTCATCCCTGCTTCTATACAAATTTCTCGATCGCCGATCATGGCATTGGCAGTCATAGCAATTATATAAGGTGAATTTGGTGAGTTGTACTGTTGTCTGATTGCTTTGGTGGCTGTAAGTCCGTCCATCTCTGGCATCTGGATATCCATAAATACCACATCGTACATAGATACTTGTAGGGAGGCGATCGCTTTTACCCCATTTTCGGCTATATCCGCACTGTATCCCATCCGTCCTAAAATTTTGAGTGCTACCTTTTGATTGACTAAATTATCTTCGACTAACAGAATTTTTAACGGCAATTGCTGGGCTAATGGAGGATTGATAAAATCATTTTTGCTTATAGAGGTAGATTCTGAAGAGGTCGATTCCGATTCGTCAAATATAGGGATAGCCATAATTGTAAAGTAAAAAATGGAACCAATTTCTAAAGGGTAAGCAACTACAAAATCT
>CAZLKI010000048.1:4422-5747 GCA_964560035.1 uncultured Synechococcus sp. | reverse complement strand
TCGGTAAATTTAATCGCATTACCAAGGAGGTTAATTAAAATTTGCTTAAACCGCGTTACATCTCCCTTAATCACTTTTGGTACTTGCGAATCGATATTACAAGTTAAATTTAAGGATTTAGCGATCGCTGTGGGCTTTAATAATTCCACCGTATCGGTAATACATTCCCAAAGGTCTAAAGGTCTGTGTTCGAGTTCTAGCTTGTTAGATTCGATTTTGGAGAAGTCTAAAATATCGTTGATGATTGTAATTAGAGATTGTCCGCCCGTCCGAATCATTTCCAGATATTCTTTGTCCTGTGTGCTTAATTCCGAATTCAATAACAATTCCGTAATCCCGATCACCGCATTCATAGGCGTACGAATTTCATGACTCATCATTGCGAGAAACTCACTTTTGGCTTGATTAGCGGCTTCTGCCAATTGCTGTGATTCTTGTAAAGCTAGATTTTGGGAAATTAGTTGCAATCTTTGGGATTTCTCGATTTCCTGAAACTTGGCTTGGGCGATCCCTATTCCTACATGGGCTGCTACGGCTTCGAGTAACTGGATTTCATCATGTGTCCAATGTCTAAAGTAAGCGCACTGGTGGAAACAGATAAAGCCGTTAGTGATGCCGTAATGAGATGTCCGCACTAATAAAATAGACTTAAGTTGGATGCGGGTAAAAAACTCTGATAATTCGCTCAAACGGGGATCGGTAAAAACATTATCGATGGCGATCGCACGATCTGCACTCATCACTTCGATTGTTAGCGGATGATCCAAGGGAATCTCGATATCTAGGATTGATTCATAGTCGGATCTTATATATTCGGCAATAACTGAAACACTTATTAATGGGTCAACTTCGTAGGTGTGAATCAGGCAGCGATCGGTATTAAAGGCATCTCCCAATAAATCTACTAAATTTTTGAAAACTCGATCGAGGTCAGCCCTAAAGCGAATATTCTCGGTTACTTGGCGGAGCAGTGATTCTTTATTAAGTTGGCGTTTAATTTCTTGCTCCGATTCTTTGCGCTGAGTAATATCAATGGCGACACCGATAACCAAGTGGGGACTACCATTGGCACCGCAATATACCTGCCCCCTACCATCAACCCACACTAACTTGCCATCACTTCGCAATACTCTAAACTCAATTGCATATACCGTGCAACTGTGAATGGCATTTCTAAAAGCAGTTACTATATGGTGGCGATCGCTCGTATGCACCGACCGCATGAAATCTTTATAGGTTAAGTTATTTTTAGGATTTGGTTTAGGATTTAGTTTAGGATTAAGTTTAGGATTGAGTCCATAGCCAAATATTTCGTTAGTCCGCTC
>CAZLKI010000048.1:2081-4322 GCA_964560035.1 uncultured Synechococcus sp. | reverse complement strand
AGTCCATAGCCAAATATTTCGTTAGTCCGCTCCGAACAAGCTACTTTTCCAGTTAAAATATCCCACTCCCAAGTACCTGTAGCACTGGTTTCTAATGCCAAGCTCAATCGAGAATTAGTTTTTACCAAAGTCTGTTCTATTTCTTTGCGTCCTTGAATATCGCGGGCGGCACATATTACTCTAACTTCCCCCGTGATGGCATCTTGAATCGCTCGTTTGGTCATTTCTAGCCAAATATATTCACCATTTTTGCGAATAAAACGATAGGTAACGCGATTGACCATGCCAATATGTTTCAAGACCATCGAGTGAATTAGCTCCACTTTAATTCTGTCTTCGGGGTGAATGAATTCTAATATTGGGCGATCGATCAGTTCTTCAGCCGTGTAACCAGTCAAACTCAGGCAGATCGAAGAAACGTAGGTAAAAATTGTATATACACTGTGACAAGAAATCATATCGGTGGAATAATCTGCCAGTAGACGATAATACTCCTCGCTTTCTCTCAGATTTTCTTCATGTTGTCGCCGTCTTGTCACATTGACAATCATCCCCAAAGAGCCTGAATAGTTAGAATTTTCATCAACTAAGGGTCTAGTAGTGACGATCGCCCACAATCCACTCCCATCTTTATGGATAAACTTAAAATCATATTCACTTCTCAGTTCAGCTTTACTAGATGCCAATCTTCTTTGAAATTCTAGATCGGCAAATTCCATCGCCTCGATATCCATAAAATCAAACAGCGATCGCCCCCGCATTTCCTCTGTGGAGTAGCATAAAAGTGCCACTAACTTTTGATTGACAAAGGTGATCTCCAAGTCTTGATTGACAACCCAAATTCCCTCCGCAGCAACTTCCACAATGTACTGATACCAGTCATTGTCACTAGAGCGATCGCTGTTGTCTTGACGAGTTAGATCCAGAATCATGAGTATGAATACTTTGTTTTAACTTTAATACTAAAAATAACTATTTAACGCCGATCCAAGATTTACTTAACGTTGGAACCAAATAACCAGCCTCTGCGCCAGAAATAAAATAATAATGACATGGCGATCGCCAACATGACAATCCAACAATAGACATAGGCATAGGGAATCTTAAGCTCGGGCATATTTCCTGCCAGATCCGTATCAAAGTTCATACCATATACCCCCGCAATAAAAGTTAAAGGAATAAAAATTGTAGAAATCACCGTTAATACCTTCATCACTTCGTTCATACGATTGCTTACCGAGGATAAATACACATCCATCAAGTTAGAAGCAAGCTCGCGATAGGTTTCGACCATATCAATAATTTGCACCGCATGATCGTAGCAATCCCGGAGATAGATATAAATCGGCGGGCTAATTAAATCGCTCCCATCTCTAATCAGCGAATTAATCGCATCGCGTTGGGGCCAAATTGCACGGCGTAGGAGTAAAAGTTCTCTTTTAATTTTATGAATCTTATCTAAAGTTTTTTGATTGGGTTCCTCTATCACTTCCTCTTCAAGTTCTTCTAATCGTTCGCCATAGTTCTCTAATACAGGGAAAAATCCATCAATCACAGTATCCAATAAAGCATATGCTAAATAGTCTGCTCCCTGCTTGCGAATACTTCCTTTATCATTGTGAATGCGCTGTCTGACAGGCTCAAAGGTATCAAATTCTGGCTCTTCTTGAACCGTAAGCACGTAGTTTCTGCCCAAAACAAAGCTAACTTGTTCGCTAACAAATCCTTTGCCATCGGGTTTAAGCGATACCATTTGGGCAATAATCACCTGCTGATCGGCATATTCTTCTACCTTGGGACGTTGCGGGACATTTACCACATCTTCTAAAACTAAAGGATGGAGATTAAATACCTGACCCAATCGTTGTAAAACATCCTCAGAGCCAAGCCCCTGTACGTCAACCCAAGAGACTGAATGAGAATCTAAATAGGGAGTACATTCTTCAGGAGTTGCCAGTTGAACCCCAACGGCGTTGTCAGCATTAAAATCAATTAAAAATATATTGGGAATTGTCGAATCTTCATCTATAACTAAAGTCCCTGGTGGGCTGCCTGGCTCGTGAAAAGTATATTCAAAATCTTCGTATTTACCCTCTTCATCTAATTTATCTTCATTGTTAAAAAGGGTTTTATGGGGATTAAATAGCATATTGATTAAAGAAATAAATTTAGCCAAACTTAACCTGTATAAAAGGTTTTAATGCAAAATACCAGCACTTAATTAAGAATATTGTTAATTTA
>CAZLKI010000048.1:0-1981 GCA_964560035.1 uncultured Synechococcus sp. | reverse complement strand
TATTTAGCAGCAAAATCATCCAAGGATACAGCCTTAATCTTGCTGGCGTTACCTGCGGAACCAAATTGGTTATAGCGATCGCCGCAGACTTTTTGCATATATTTAATCGATGGCTTGAGGAAATGACGAGGATCGAACTCAGCAGGATTTTTTGCCAATGCTTCACGCACCGCCGCAGTGATAGCTAAACGACAGTCGGTATCGATATTGACTTTACGCACACCATTTTTGATCCCTTTTTGAATTTCTTCGACGGGTACGCCGTAGGTTTCAGGAATTTCACCACCAAATTGATTGATGATTGCTAATAAATCTTCAGGAACCGACGAAGAACCGTGCATGACCAAGTGCGTATTAGGTAGACGACGATGAATTTCAGCAATGCGATCCATAGCTAGGATTTCACCTGTAGGCTTACGACTGAACTTGTAAGCACCATGACTGGTACCGATCGCCACTGCCAAAGCATCTACACCCGTTTGAGTTACAAAGTCTACAGCTTCATCGGGATCGGTTAAAAGTTGATCGTGTGACAAAGTACCTTCAAATCCATGTCCATCTTCTTTATCGCCAGTGCCAGTTTCCAAAGATCCAAGACAACCTAATTCACCTTCAACGCTAACGCCGACCGCATGAGCTACTTCAACTACAGAACGAGTTACTTCCACGTTGTACTCATAGCTGGCTGGGGTTTTAGCATCTTCTTGGAGCGAGCCGTCCATCATCACACTGGTAAAACCGTGACGAATTGCCGAGAAACAGGTGGCAGGTCCATTACCGTGGTCTTGGTGCATGGCAATGGGGATATCAGGATAGGTTTCCACTGCGGCTAGAATTAAATGCTTGAGAAAAGATTCACCCGCATATTTACGGGCACCACGGGAAGCTTGCAAAATCACGGGGCTATCAGCTTCGGCGGCAGCTTGCATGATGGCTTGGATTTGCTCCATGTTATTGACGTTATATGCAGGGATGCCATAACCATTTTCGGCAGCATGATCCAATAAAAGGCGCAATGAGACGAGTGCCATATAGAATTCTCCTAAAGGTTCTTGAAAAGTCGGTATTTCGATTACCTAAAATCTTAAAACATTTTGAACATTTCTGAGCTATAGATATTTTTCTGCGTTGAACTATCGATCTTCCATGTCTGCGAATCAAGTGTGCGTGATTGACAATAAATGTGACTTGCGGTTTTACACAGACAGGAACGAAAAGAGCAAACTAGACTAAGTTGGACTCAAGTTGGACTTTAAATCGGCTGAGAACTTATCTAGTTTTAAGCTCCACAGGAACTGTAATATTAGTTAGCCCAGCGATCGCGCGTAAATTCTGACAACGTAGTAACTCTAAAAATTCGGGAGTAGTCCGTCCTTCTAGCTTTGCCACGGTTTGAATCGCTTCAAGTAAAGTTTGAGCCGCCGCAGTTTCTTTATATCCCCGCTTAACTGCCACTTTTAAAGCATCAGTATCTGCCTCTAGCAGAGTCTCGCTACTCCGATTTTTTTGCCAAAGTTGACGGATGGCGATCGCTAAAAGTCCACCACTAGCAACTATACCCACAGCATCACCTTGCCAAAGCTGCGAAATTATACCGACACTTGCCCCTAACGTCACAAACTGATAGGTACCCAATGTAAACCACTTTTCCCGTTGCCGCCATGCCACTTCTCGAATTAATAGTAAGTCTTGACACTCAGGTGATAATTGCATCCACAGCTTAAAATTAATCGTAATTTCACTGATAGAAGACCAAGGCAGGATCGGATTGCTAGCAATCACTTGAGGCTGATCGGGCAGGTTTCTAATTTTACTCGCCATGCGCCAAGAGGCAGGTAGCAAGTCAGCTAATCGGTTGATTTCTGAGGTAGGATTCATCATAATTTTTTGCTACTTTGAGGATAGCTTTAGAACTTATATCGAATATATCGCATAGCTGGTAGTTTTTAGATTGATAAATTCTCAAAATCAAGATGCTTTT
>CAZLKI010000047.1:7704-14702 GCA_964560035.1 uncultured Synechococcus sp. | reverse complement strand
AGATGTAAGTCTATCTGGTAAGTTGTCTCGTTGAATTAGGAATCCCCGTGCTTTACCACGAGGAGTGTCAATTTTAACTAGCTTGTAAATAGCTTAAATAGTTGGACTCAAGGGCGATCGCTTCGCCAAATTATACTTACTACCCGCACTTAAAATATGAACTCGCAGGTTATGAATAGTTAATGGAGCCGTATCGCTCACCCAAAGCTGATTACTATAGGAAACTTCTGCAGGGTCAACAATTGTTACCGTACCTCTACCCATAACGCGTAGGATATTATCTTGCTCAAAAATTGCAGCAGTATCTTCATCAATTCCAACTCCCAACTTATCAGGATGAGCCGCGATCGCCGTCATCAGTCTTGCCATGCGGTTGCGATTATGAAAGTGTTGATCGACAATGATATTGGGGGTAATTCCCAAGCCAATGCTCATGCTAATCATTTCTTTGTTAGGCGAATCGCCACTACCACCACCAGCAATCATATGATGTCCCATGACAGCGGCTCCAGCACTGGTACCAGCCAAAACTAACTTGCCTTTTTGAGTTCGTTCCCGAATGGCGATCGCTAGGGGAGTTTCGGCAATTAAAGCACAAAGCCTAAGCTGATCGCCCCCAGTCATAAAGATCCCTGTAAAGCCTTCAAGTTGAGCTTCAACCTCTTCGGGAGTTTGGTCTAGGCGTTCACGAATATCAAATACATCTACAAACTCTGCCCTGAGCTCGGTAAAAATTTGATGATAGATGCGTCCAATCACATCAGGCTCGCGCGAAGCTGAGGGAATAATTGCAATTCGAGCTGAAGCTCCGCCAGAATTTTCCACAAAAGCTCGCAAAATCTTACGGTCTTGAACTTTATCTTCACCACCACCAATAATCATCACAGCGGCTTTGATTGGTTGAGCCATGCTTACTGCCATTTCTACATCTAAATTCAGCATATTAGCAGATTGGCTGGCAAACTGCTTCAGTCTCTCAACTAGACTAAGGTTAGATTTTTGTGATTTTGCCCAC
The DNA here is from genome assembly GCA_964560035.1 of uncultured Synechococcus sp. Lineage (GTDB taxonomy): Bacteria > Cyanobacteriota > Cyanobacteriia > Pseudanabaenales > Pseudanabaenaceae > PCC-7502. The sequence goes on along the minus strand of CAZLKI010000047.1, from coordinate 13,687 downwards.
ACAGTCGCCCAATTCCCCCTGAAAGTTTAGCCTTAAAATACATTTACAAAGATATCAGCTATGCGTATAGACAAGTAATTTTAATAAATTAGAAATCTTTGAGAAAATTATAAATAAATCAGTGAGTAAATTAGAATAATTGCTTGTTGATTTAGTTGATTAAATTATTAAACCTTAATCATTAGACCAGTCTTCTTTACTCATTAAGTCACTGATGCGATCGCGAAGGAGAAATTGATTTAGCTCAAGCTCATGCTCAACAGAGCCCCATTCGCGATCGGCAAAATACTTACATAGAGAATGAATAGGCTGCTGACGGTTTACAGAGCCAGTCTCTACAAGGTGCCTAGCTTCATCACAAATTGCACCGATAGACAAATGAATTGATTCCAGCATAACGGAAACTCCGTATTAAAAGGATTGAATTCTGTAGTTAAAAATACATTTACAATATACTCCAAATTTAAGTTACAAGAAATGAAGTTAGTTTGTTAGTCAAGTACTTAGTCAAGTGATGTGGGAGGTATTTTTAAAAGAACTTCGATCGCACTCTATTCACAAGATTAACTTAATACTTTGACTTACATAGCCTGATAGGACTACAGGTACATCAAAAATTTATAATTTGAACTGAAATCAGTTATGATTTGGATAAATAGTTAAGAAGTGTAAAGATGCAAGATAAAGTTGTAATGATAATTGGTGCCACAGGTGGAATCGGTAAGGCGGTAACCGAACAACTAGCTATTAAAGGATCGAAATTAATTTTAGTGGCTCAAAATCGCGATCGCTTAGATCTTTTATCATCTCAAATTTCTAACTGCGAGCATATTGTAGTTCCGACCGATATAACCGATCCAACTCAAGTAGAGACACTCATGGACAAGGCGATCGCCGATTTTGGTCGTATAGACGCGCTTGTAAATGCGGCAGGGGCTGGAATTTTGAAACAGTTCAATAAGATTGAGCCTACCGATCTTGATAAGATGCTAGATCTAAATCTAAAGGGAAGTTTTTATACTAGCCAAGCTGCGATTAACGTCATGAAAGACAAAAAATCTGGACATATTTGTAACGTCGTGGGCATATTAGGAAAACATTCAATGGCTATGGGTTCAGCTTATTGTGCTTCAAAGTTTGGTGTGGTTGGCTTTAGCAAATGTATGGCAGATGAAGTAAAACGCTATGGTATCAAATTTACACTTTTCTATTTAGGTGGCGTAGATTCACCATTTTGGGATAATGCTGGTCTGAAGGTCGATCGCTCTAAAATGCTAAGTACAAGTACTGCCGCTAAAGCTATAATTTATGCGCTAGAAAGCGATCCGCAAACAGTGCCAATGGAAATCAATATTCAACCAGAAAGCCATTTATTTTTTTAGCAGTCTTTGTTAGCACTTTAACAGCAATCTTACAATCATTCATTGGTGAAAACATTCTCAGGCATTCAGGCATAATCCAAGCGTAATTTAGCCTTTGAGTAGGGGTATTATCTAAATTCTAATAGATTCTAATTTTCATAAACAGACTCTGCTATACTCTCTATCGAAGATTATTAACGGCATAAAGGTTTAATTACCGAATCAGTTAATAAAATCTTAATCTCAAAATTTTACGGATAGATCTTATCTTGTTTTTACAGTCTGGCTTTTATAGCAAGCAGATCGACAGCAATTAATGGGGTCGTATTTACAAAATATTAATTTTTATAATTAGTATCTACACAATATTATTAGTGGGATACAAATCTGATTAATGTTCAATATTGCACACATTTAGAAACATAACTTAGAGTATGACCACAGTTTTAGTCGTTGATGACAGTCCAACAGTACGTGAGCTTGTTTCAGTGCATCTGAAGCAACAAAATATAGTCGTAGTTGAGGCTTTCGATGGACTAGACGCTACAGAAAAAATTAAGATTAGCGTCCCCGATCTCGTGATTACTGATGTGGTAATGCCTCGGATGAATGGCTACGAGCTTTGTCGCTGGATCAAGAGTAACGTCAAAAATAAGACGGTACCTGTGATTATGTGTACTACTAAAAGTGAGGAATTTGACAAGTATTGGGGGATGAAACAAGGTGCTGATGCCTATATTACTAAACCTTATAGTCCAACTGAGTTAATTGATGTAGTTAAACGCCTGATTAGAATGATGAAAGACGCTTAGTTCTAGATTTTTGGTTCTAGATTTTTGGATTTAGTTTTGATATTAAGCTAAAAGTCCCACATGATTGGAGCTTCATCTAAAAAGTCGGTAACTGAGCGTCCGATACTGGCAATTTCTTCCCAATCTGATTGACTGAGATTTAGATCGGCAGCTCTGGCATTTTGGATCGACTGTTCGGCATTTCTAGCACCTGCGATCGCATGAGTTTTAGGTCTAGAATCCAGATCGAAAATCAACCATGCTAAAGCTAAATTTCCCAATGTAGTATGGTGGCGATCGGCTATAGGTCTTAGTCGTTCTAGTGCTAATTGCGATCGCTCGTAGGTTTCACCGTTAAATAATTTATTCGCCACCCGATGATCGCCTTCGGCAAATTGATGACCGCGCTTAAATTTACCTGTTAATAATCCTTGGGCTAGAGGCGAATATGCCAAAATCGAAATCTTATGTTCGAGGCAATAATCGGTAATATCTGGTTCGATCTTGCGCCAAAACAGCGAGTAAGGAGGTTGGAGTGCGTCAATTCTACCGAACTCAGAGGCTTGTTCTAGCTGTGCTTTAGAAAAATTAGATACGCCGATTGCTCGGATTTTACCCTCTTGCTTGAGCTTATTTAACGCCTCCATAGTTTCAGCAATGGGAACCAGATCGCTATTCCAAGTCCCCGCAGCCCAGTGAATATAGTAGAGATCGATGTAATCGGTTTTTAAGTTGGCTAAAGAGCGATCGCAAGCTTCTATAACTAGATCGGATTTAAGATGATTGGGAAAAACTTTGGTTGCATAAACTACCTCAGACCGTACATCTCCTAACGCTTGCGCCACAATTTGTTCGGAATGCCCAGTGCCATAGACTTCGGCGGTATCGATTGTCGTAATTCCCGATGCAAATCCACCTCTAATTGCGGCGATTGTTTCGGCATCTTCTATACCTACCCACATTCTTTTCCCTGCTTGCCATGTGCCCATGATTATCGGCGAGATTTGAATATCTGTGGTACCAAGATTGCGATTTTCCATAGCTTGAGCCGTTTTTTTGAAGATAGCCAAGACTATTCTAACTAAAGAAAGTTTTAACTGCTTGCGCGATCGCTATTTCGCCATTTTTTTCTAAGTCAGGTGTTTTTAATGGGGCAATTAAAGGAGCATTTAAAAATTCCCAATTAGTCTGGTAAAACTGTTCGGGCGAAATTATGAGATGATCGGTATAGTCCTCAACTCCGGCAATTAAAGTTTGTGCCTCTAAAAAGCCATCGCGGGTCATGCAAATAAAGGGGACGTTAGTTCGATATGCCTCTGCTAAGGTACTGTAACCGGGCTTAGAAACCACACGATCGCAAATTGGCATAACATCGACAGGGCGGAGGGTTTGGCTTTGGATTTTAGTTAGATTAGGTAATTCGGGAGCGTGGCGATCGAAGGTGATAAATTGCCAATCTGGAAATAGAGCTAAGTTTTGATAGGGGATTTGATTGAGGCTGAGTCCGCCAAAGGTTAAAAGTATGGTGAATTTTTCTGGTTGTAATTTTGATTTTAGTCCTAGAAGCGATCGCATTTCTGCAGAACTATGGCGAGGATATCCACCCGTCAAGCCCACGTCAAATACTTGATTTTGATTATAAGCATTACTAAAGCTAGTCATTGGTTCATAAAAAGGCAACCGAAACAGGCGATCGCATTGACTATAAAGTTCGGCAGCCCAATCAGCGATCTCATGATAGTCTTTACCCCAATCCCGATAGATAAAATCCCAACCAAAGTTCCCCGCCATCCAACAAGGAATCTGAGCGGCAGTGGCTATACCTGCAATTAAGGGCGGAATATCGGCAAAAATCAAATCTACTTGTTTTGACTTGAGAAATTCTACTTCTTCAGCAATTATCTCGGCAGAGCGATCGCGGATATCATTAATTTTGAACTTAGTAGCGGCTTTATCTAGCTGTAAGCTATCAGCTTGAACTACGCCTACATCAAAAGCCCGTTGTCGATGTATAAAGTCTTTAGAGAGATAAGAATCCAATAACCATCTAGGCGCAGTCGTGGCGATAATTACGGAGAGATCGGGGACTTGTTGTTGAATTTCGGCAACTACGGCGGCTGTGCGGGTGGCATGACCAAATCCATGATCGGTAATGGCAACGTAAAGTGTGGGCATTGGGGAATATTGAGTTAATTTTCTTTAAAGGCAATTCCAAGGAAATTAAAGTGAACTTCTGAGCTCGTCTTTTGTCAACTGGCAATCTCGTAAGATTTGTGAGAGCAATCCAATTCCAATATCTTGCCCTGCATGAACTGGAATGACCGTTCGCCTTCCATCAGCATGAATAAGGATATGGTGGCTACCTTTCACCCGTACAATAATGAAACCAATTTTCTGTAAAGCACTTATTAATTGGGCTTAATTGGGTTGCCGTTAAACTGGGAAGCCTACTCATACTTCTACTAAAATTTTTTGAATCCCCACAAATTCCGAGACTAAATTTTCTTCACTTTCAAATTCTATGCATAGCTCGGCTGCTTCTTGAATCCTCTCCATTAACTCATCAAGGGATTTTGCCTGAGTATGACAGCCCTTTAGGTTTGGGATTGAGGCTACAAAATAACCATCTGTGTCCTTTTCAATAATTACATTAAACTCTTTAATCATTTAAAAATTATCCTTGATTTCTAGCTCTCACTATCTTAGCCTCCTCATTAATCTCATTGGCTTACTCATTGTCCAATAAAATTTTTTTAGTATATTGCTAGTGCTACGAGAAATTAAGCACAAGCTTTTTAGCTCCGATCTTATGAGATCCTAGTTTTATTAGATTTCAAATTATATCTTTAGATTACATACAAAGAGATTTACAGGATGGACAGAAAACAAACAGTTATTATTACAGGTGCTTCTTCAGGAGTGGGGTTACAGGGCGCGCGATCGCTCGTTCAAAAAGGATGGCACGCGATCATGGCTTGTCGCGATATTCCTAAAACTATCGCAGCTGCTGAAGCTTTGGGCATGGATAAAGATAGCTACACGATTATGCCTTTAGATCTAGCCAGCCTCCAAAGTGTAAGGGACTTTGTAAAACAGTTTCGCCAAAGTGGAAAATCCTTGGATGCTCTAGTGTGTAATGCCGCAATCTATCTACCTTTACTCAAAGAGCCGATGTATAGCATTGATGGCTACGAGATCAGCGTTGCTACCAACCATTTGGGACATTTTCTCTTAGCTAATTTAATGCTTGAGGATCTAAAAAATTCTGGAAATCCCGAACCCAGACTGGTGATTTTAGGAACGGTAACGGCTAATCCGAAAGAACTTGGTGGAAAAATTCCCATTCCTGCACCTCCAGATCTAGGAAATCTTCAGGGTTTTACGGATGGTTTTAAGGCTCCGATCGCCATGATTGACGGTAAAAAATTCAAACCCGGTAAGGCATATAAAGATAGCAAACTCTGCAATGTTTTAACTATGCGCGAACTCCATCACCGTTATCAGAATACAGGGATCACATTTAGTTCTTTTTATCCGGGCTGTGTGGCAACTACGGCATTATTTCGCAATCATTTCCCGTTATTTCAAAAAATATTTCCGCTATTTCAAAAGAATATTACGGGCGGTTATGTGTCTGAAGAATTGGCAGGCGATCGGCTTGGTGAAGTCGTTAGCGATCCGCAATACAACAAATCAGGTAGCTATTGGAGTTGGGGCAACCGTCAAGAAGCAGGGCGTAAATCCTTTGAACAAGAAGTTTCTAACGAAGCCCTAGATGAAAATAAAGCCAAGAAACTGTGGGAACTCAGTGCCAAATTAGTTGGCTTAGAC
>CAZLKI010000047.1:0-7604 GCA_964560035.1 uncultured Synechococcus sp. | reverse complement strand
GGGCATTAACTAACTTAAGTTGTTGTCCGTATTGCCATAGAGTTAACCCTCCCACATAGCCATAGCCCAAGGCATAAATGGTTAAAAACGGAACCATACTATACCAACCAATTGTTGCCGCGATATAAATAGCTACACAGCTATAAGCAGATAGACTTACCTCTAAGATTGCGCCCAGATCGAATGGAAGTCTATATTCTTTACTGACCCAGCGATCGCCCCCATCGGTAATATTAAATTTAGGAGTGCGGCGAAAATTTACCCCCTTGTTAAACAAGCCCGCAAATACGGCTCTGGAGTTGCTAAATGACATCCCACTACACAGCACTAATAAAAGCAAAACTGTTAATAACTTATGTCGCCATGCGTCTGGATATAAATCTTTTTGAGCGGTCAGATAGGTATATGGAGCGATAAAAGTAGCAACAATCACGCAAATTTGCCAGAGATTAATTGAAATATTTTTAAATGCTTGAATATTTTCAGTGTGTATGGGGGAAAACATCATTAATGGAATTGAGAATAATACACTCATCAGCATAAAAGGATGCGCCCCATAGCCCGTCAGATGAATAGTTGCCTGCCACTTAATTCCCAAATTATATTTACTCTGCCAAATTTTAGCCAAGAGCTTTTTCGCGCATTGAATCCCGCCCTTTGCCCAGCGAAACTGCTGCAACTTATATGCCATCATCGTTACAGGTAATTCTGCCGCCGCCACAATGTCATTATCATAGATTACCTTCCAACCTCTTAATTGCGCCCGATAGCTTAAATCCATATCTTCGGCTAAGGTATCAGCTTTCCAGCCTCCACTATCTATGATTGCTTGCTTGTACCAAATTCCTGCCGTCCCATTAAAATTTAGAAAATAGCTGTTTCGCCAACGTGCCTGCTGATCGATCGCAAAATGTCCATCCAAAGCTACTGCTTGTAACTGCGTCAGCATAGAATAGGCAGGATTTATATGTCCCCAGCGCGTTTGGACAACTGCGATCCGATCGCTTTCGGGTTGAAGATAATGGGCGATCGCCTGCTTAAGCCACGCTTTGTCGGGAATAAAATCGGCATCAAAAATCGCGATATAGTCTCCTTGGACTCTGGGCATAGCCGACTGTAATGCTCCTGCTTTAAACCCCGTACGATCGTTGCGATGAATGTAATCGATCCACATTCCCTGTTGTTGATACCTATACACCGAAGTTTCTAAAATCTCTTGAGTATCATCAGTGGAGTCATCTAATACTTGGATGTAAAGGCGATCGCTAGGATAATCTAAACTACAAATTGCCTCGACTAATCTTTGCGCTACATAGCGTTCGTTATATATAGGTAGTTGAATCGTTACTGTGGGTAGATCTGGGGAGAATTTAGTATTAGTTTTAACACACGTAAATTTATCCAGATATTTATCGTTGAGGCGATCGCTAGATTGATTAATAGAGCTTTTAGATAATTCTTTATGCACTACCCTATTAATTTTTTTGTCCGTTTTTTTATATGTTCTTTTATGAACAAAAGCCAGCCATCCAGCATTAATCCCGTAAGTGAGCAACAAGGTAGCTGCTATGCCGTTCAAAGATGACAATATTGCAATCAGTATCAGAATAATTTTAGACTCCCTACCATGTAAAACACCGACCAGAGATTAAGCTCGCAATTCAAAAAGTCATAAAAATAACTCGAAGGCTATTGTATCCTTACATTAGAAATAATTAGAAATATAAGAGAAATATAAGTACGTTTCTATTTCAAACAATTGGTAATCCACGGTTATTAATCCTTAATATCAATGTTTGTATTATTGCCCTGGATTAGCTGTCGGTAAACTTTTAACCTATAAGCTTCGATCTCTTAATATTTTCAACCATTTTCAACTTAGTTTTCAGCCTGGCTTTGAAGTTCCAGACTCGCAACCAATGCAGGTAGAGCTTTAGCCGCAGCTTCTTGTTGAGCCGATTTTATGCTACTCCCCTTCCCCATCCCCCAACACAGATTATTCACCCATACTTCTACTACAAATACTTGGGGTTCAGTTGAAGCGATCGCTTTGTATTCAGGCAAAATATGCCAATGTCCTTGAGTCAATTCTTGTAGAGCTGCCTTAGAGTTACCAAAAGCGGGTTGTGCCAATATAGTTTTAGAAATGCTTTCCAAATGAGGTTCTAGCCAACTAGCAATCAAACTAAAATTATTAATACTGAGATAAAGTGCTCCCAAAAAAGCTTCAAAGCTATTTGCTAAACGCGATAAAAATGTTTTTGGATCGCGGCGGGCTGACTCACCCATAACTAAAAACCGATCGAATCCATAACTATCGGCGATCGCTGCCAACACTTTATCACTAACTAAATGCGATCTTAATGCTGCCAAATCTCCCACGGGGCGATCGCTGTAATTATTTCGCAAAAAAGTTACTACTACCATGCGCAGTACGCTATCTCCAAAAAACTCTAAATAGTCATTGTTGTAGCTCGTAGAAAAAGAAGGATGAATTAGAGCTTGATCTAGTAGATCCCAATCAATACTTCGATCTTGAATTTGAATGCGGTTGAGTAATTGCTTTAGTTCTTTTTGGCGACTGGGAGTAATCATTTTATTAATATAAAATTTAATATAAAATATAAGATGAAATTCAAAAATATAAAACCACTCCCTAGCCCTAGAAAGTGGTCGATCGAATCTAATTATACAAGGCTGAAATTAGTTAAGTATGAATGCGATCGCTATGCAAGTCAAAGATCTAGCTAGATTACTCTTTCCGCATTAGTTTTTCTTTTTAACTTTCATGCAAAAATGGAGTCAAGCCCGAAGCCATTTCCTCTCCATATCCTTCTTCGCCATGTTCCATAATATCTACACCTTGCTTTTCGGCGTTTGGCTTTACTCTCAAATCCATAAACAGAGATAAAAGTTTTAAAATCGCGAACGTACCTACCCCAGCCAAAACATAGGTAATCCCGATCGCGATCAATTCAGTTGCAATCTCACTCGCGTGTCCGTCAATGAGTCCTACAGGTAATGGTTTACCACTAGCATCCTTACCTAAAATCGGATTAACTGCACTTTACAAATATCTGATTAATTTGCTAGACTTGCTGGCTACATTTCAACAATTTCAGCCAATTTATTCTGTATAGAGAGATACAGTAATTAATCTATAGAACTTTCACTAAGTCCTTTCTAGTGGAAAGGTAAACAACTTAATTCACCGCAAAAAATTGATATTAAGAATGAAGAGACTTAATTTCCAATTTCAAATTTCTCAAAAATTATAATAATTAAGTAAATCTATGCATTCTATGCATTTTTTCTGGTAGCTACCCAGTTATTTTGAGTTGGGCTAAAATGGGGGAATAATGAAGAACTACCTAAACCCAAAATCAATCCATTAAATTTAATGTATCTTTATAAATAAAAAGATAAGTAGATATTATGAATAAATCAAAAACTATCGTAATCGTAGTGGTTCTGGGCTTAATTGTTAGTACCAGTCTTTGGTATGGACAACACAACGGACTTTTGCCAATAGCTGCTGCTAATGAAGCTGACCTCTATGACAGTCTTTTCAATAGCTTGTTGACGATCGCGGTTGCTATCTTTTTGTTAGTTCAGGGAATTTTAATCTACTCGATGATCAAGTTCCGTCGCCCCAAAGGAGATAATACCGACGGGGAGCCAATTCATGATAATTTTTTATTAGAAATTATTTGGACAGCCGTACCTACAGTTTTAGTGATTTGGGTAGGTATATATAGCTTTGATGTTTATAGCGTGATGCAAAATGGTCGCCCGATGTCGATGGGAATGGGAATGCCAGCTATGACTCACAATCATTTAGGTATGGAAGCGGCTCATGCTGATTCTTTAGTTTCGGATTCTAATATAATTGAATCTGCAAACACTGCTTCAAACGTTAAGGCAAATGTTAAAACAGAAACCGATCCGTTAAATATTGATGTATTAGGAATGCAGTTTGCGTGGATTTTTAGCTATCCTAACACCGAAATTCAAACCTCCGAACTTCATGTTCCGCTTGGACGCGAAGTTAAGCTAAACCTTTCGGCGGCTGATGTCATTCATGCTTTTTGGGTACCTCAATTTCGCCTAAAGCAAGATACTATTCCGGGCATGGCAACCTCACTTCAGTTTACTCCCAATAAATTAGGTACCTATCCAATTGTTTGTGCGGAATTGTGCGGTCCGTATCACGGCGGGATGAGAGCCGAAATATTTGTAGAAACTCCCGAACAGTATCAAGCTTGGTTAACCCAAGAACAAGAAGATGTGGCTAATAGTAGAAATGACGGGGCGATCGCTTCTGCACCAAGTCCAGAATTAAGCGATGGACATACAGAATTTCTACATATGCAACTAACTACGCAATCCCAGAAAATGGGAGTCGATCTCAAATCTCTTGAAAGTCTGCATCATCTGACTTCACATACCTGATCTAAAAAATATCTAGCTCCAAAATACACTGTCGTAATACTTTCAATAAACTATGACTCAAGTAATTGTTCAAGCTCCAAGTTCTGAATCTTTTGAGCCAAATAAATCCTCTGATAAGGGTAAATGGCGTGAGTATTTTAGCTTTAGCACCGATCATAAAGTGATTGGAATTCAATACCTAGTTACAACTTTCTTTTTCTATTTAATTGGCGGGGCTTTGGCATCAGTAATCCGAGCCGAGCTTGCTACTCCCGATTCGGATCTGGTTCCACCCGAACTTTATAATGGCTTATTTACAATCCACGGTACGGTCATGATCTTTTTATGGATTGTGCCTGCTGTAACAGGTGGTTTTGGTAATTATCTCATTCCGTTAATGATTGGCGCAAGAGATATGGCATTTCCCAAGCTTAACGCCGCCGCCTTTTGGCTGATTCCCCCCGCAGGAGTTTTACTGATTAGCAGTTTCTTTTACGGACCTTCTTCGACAGGTTGGACAGCTTATCCGCCTTTGAGTATCCTCACCGATCAAAGGGTAGGTCAAGCCGTCTGGATTGCCAGCATTATTATTCTAGGAACATCTTCGATCTTGGCAGCCGTTAACTTTGTCGTTACGATTTTGTCGATGCGGATGCCTGGCATGGGAATGTTTGATATGCCTTTATTTTGCTGGTCAGTGCTTTCGGCATCGGGTTTGGTGCTAATTGCGACTCCAGTTTTAGCAGGGGCAATGATTTTATTGGGATTCGATCTTTTGGCTGGTACGGCATTTTTTAATCCTACCGGCGGTGGAAATCCCGTAGTTTACCAGCATTTATTCTGGTTCTATTCTCATCCTGCGGTTTACGTGATGATCCTGCCAGTTTTCGGCATCATTTCCGAAGTTTTACCTGTACATTCGCGTAAGCCAATTTTTGGGTACAAAGCGATCGCCTATTCCAGTGTAATTATTTGCGTTTTAGGCTTAGTGGTTTGGGCACATCATATGTTCACAAGCGGTACTCCAAACTGGTTAAGAATGTTTTTTATGATTGCAACCTTATTGGTAGCAGTGCCTACAGGTATTAAGGTATTTAGCTGGATTGCGACTTTATGGGGTGGAAAATTACGTTTAGAAAGTCCTCTACTATTTGCGATCGGCTTTATCTCGATGTTTGTGGTTGGCGGATTGAGCGGAGTTATGCTTGGTTCAGTTCCCATCGATATTCACTTGCATGATACTTACTTTATCGTGGCTCACTTCCATTACGTGCTCTTCGGTGGCAGTGTATTTGGCATTTATGCGGGCATATACCATTGGTTTCCCAAGATGACAGGTAAGATGCTGAATGAGTTTTGGGGCAAAGTTCATTTCTTTTTAACTTTTGTTGGCTTCAATCTGTGTTTTCTACCTATGCACTTATTAGGTTTACAGGGAATGCCACGGCGTGTCGCTCAGTACGATCCTCAATTTGCTTCTATCAATGTTATCTGTACAATTGGCGCATTTTTGTTAGCAATCTCTACATTTCCATTCTTGTTCAATGCCATCTTTAGCTGGATCCGCGGTGAAAAAGCAACAGATAATCCTTGGAACGGTCTAACTTTGGAATGGACAACCAGTTCACCTCCAATTGTGGAAAATTGGCATGGCGATCCAGTCCGTAGAACCGGTCCTTACGATTATGGGATGGGTCTTCAAGATACAGAACAACCTTTAGCTCCTACTCACTAGAAGAATATAAAATTTAAACTTATGCAAGGCGTAATCACCGATTCAACTCCAAATATTGCTTTAACAGAAGCATCTCATGCCCATCACGAACATCCCGATCATCGGGTATTTGGCTTGATTGTATTTCTCTGTTCGGAAGGAATGCTATTTTTAGGACTTTTTGCTGCCTATCTAACCTTTAGAGCAGTATCGACTGAATGGCCACCCGCAGGTACTCCCGAACTCGAAGTCATGCTTCCTGCGATCAACACCATAATTCTACTATCTAGTAGCTTTGTGATTCATCAAGCCGACCATGCCATCAAAAAAGATGATATTAAAGCCGTGCGTTGGTGGTTTCTACTTACCTTTATCATGGGAGCTACTTTTCTAGCAGGTCAGGTTTACGAATATCAACACCTCTCATTTGGTTTAACCAGCAATCTTTTTGCTAGTACGTTTTATGTTCTAACTGGGTTTCACGGCTTCCACGTTTTTGTCGGCTTAACCCTGATTACGATTATGTTAATTAAATCTTTTCAGAAGGGAGCTTTCTTGGGTGGCAAGCATTATGGAATCGAGGCAGCTTCAATTTATTGGCACTTTGTGGATATTATTTGGGTTGTGTTATTTTTGATGCTTTACATTCTCTAGATATTTATTGAAACTTATGGGGTTCGTGTCATTAGATCTTGCCCCATTTTTATCGATACGATCTCATTTTTTAGATGCGATTAGGTTCCAGCCCGCGAACTTAGTTCCTGACTCATATAAGAGCGATCGCCCAAAACCTTAAGCATCGGACCATGTTCGCGAAATTCAACAATACTAATGGAAGCAGCAGGCATATCAATGCGATCGCGATATCTTCCCAAATCAATTCCCATAAGATTACACAGAATAATCCTAATTGTGGCTTTGTGAGAGACGATCAGCACATTCCCCTCCGTATAAATTTTTTGAATTTCCGCAACCACTAATGAAGATCGACTGGCAATTTCTACAGCAGTTTCTCCCCCTGTAGGTGGATTCCAAGCTGGTTCGGTTAACCAACGCACATAATCGTCTGTATAGTTTTGTTTGATATCAGCATTTGTCTTTCCTTCCCACTCGCCATAATTTATTTCCATCAGCCCATCCCGTAGCTGCATATCCAAGCCTATTGCTTTACATAAAGGCTCTGCTGTAGAAATTGTGCGTTGCATGGGACTGACAAAAATAGCTTTCCAAGGTGTAGATTTATAAGCAGTCGCCAGTTCCTCTGCCATTTCCATCCCTGCGGTCGTTAATTCTGGGTTCAGTCTGCCGCAGTATCCTCCTGTTTGGCTGTAGATTGTTTCTCCATGCCTTAAAAAATAAAGTTTTAGACTCATGATTGCTATGCCAGTTAGTAATTTAATCTTAGTTAATATTAATTCAGAATCTAAGTAAATCACTTTTGTTAAAAAATAGGCATAAT
>CAZLKI010000046.1:8549-14713 GCA_964560035.1 uncultured Synechococcus sp. | reverse complement strand
AAGAGCTTTCCATTTCGGGTTCATCACTATAGAGCTTTGTCGCATCGGGCATCTGCATTTCTAGTTCTTGTGCGGTAATTGCTGCCATTGTTTTTCCCTGCACTGGTTCTTGTACTTGTGAATAATTCTATTGCGCTTGTTCATAATTCTATCGTAAAGTTTCAGCACTTCTACTAATTGCATTGCCTCTAATAATTTCTAATATAATTTCTGATAAATTTTTTTATTTGTTTGATTGAAGTCATAAATTGTGTGGATTTATTGTATAGATTTACTGTTGAGCGATCGCTCTGTAGAACGCTATAAAATATGCTAGTAATTGAATAATTATTAATAACTCGATCGATGACAAACTTGCGGACTTACTATTTGGCTTTGGTTTTAAGTGGATTAGCCGCGATCGCTTTGTATTGGCAACATTGGGAATTTTTAAGCTTAGTCATAGCAGGATCGATCGCGATCGCTGTCATTAAAAACGTAGCCACAGAACCTATAGAGTCGCAAAACCAGCCTTTAACTCGAAATAGCCTAGATAAATCCTTAGAGCAAATTAATCGAGTTATTAGCAAAATTAGCGATCGCGATCTTCAAACCAATCTCAAAATCACTGCCGAACAAATTCAGTCCGATCTAAATCAAAATCAATTTCGTATAGCCGTATTTGGTATTAGCTGTTCGGGTAAAACTTCGGTAATTAATGCGCTTTTAATCAAAAATTTAGGTGAAGAAATTATAGGCGCGACATCTCCAACCATGGGCACAACCAGATCGCAGCAAATCTATTCCTATATTGATAAACTATCGCTGGGGAAATTATCTGGGAAATTATCTGGGAATATAAGTGTAAATCGCAAAATATCTTTAATTGATACGCCGGGTATTCAAAATCGCGGAGTCATGGGTTTAAGTCAAGAAGCAGAGGCTAAAGCGATCGCGGAGTCGGCAGATTTATTACTGTTTATAACTTCAGGAGATTTAGGGGCAATTGAATATCAGGCATTAATGAGTTTACAGGAACTAGGAAAGCGGATTATTTTAGTTTTTAATAAAATCGATCGGTATCTGCCCCCAGACCGAGAAGCTATTTTAGCGGAGTTAAATCATAAAACCTCTAAATTTTTGCAGCCTGCGGATATTGTGGCGATCGCTGCCGATCCAGCCCCGATTACAGTGCGTCAGTATGAAAATTGTTATAGCGATCGTCCGCAGGTAATTCCCAAGCTAATTAAAGAATGGCTAGAACCGATTCCTCCAGATGTATCTGCATTGAGAATCCGAATTGAATTTATTCTTTCCAATGAATGGGAAGAGCTATTATTACTGAATGCTAACTATAGACTGCAACAACTGCAAAAATTGGCTCAGAGTGGTTTGCAAAAAATTCGTCACAATCAAGGGCAGGTAATCATTTCTCGATACCAGTGGCTCAATGCTGGGGTAATATTTGCCAGTCCAATTCCTGCCGTCGATCTAATTGCTAGTGTGGCGATCAATGCTAGGTTGTTAATGGAGTTAAGTAAATTGTACGATCGCTCGCTCAATCTAAAACAAGCGCAAAAAATGGCTGCGAGTATGGTGGAAATTTTAATTAAATTAGGTTGTGTAGAAGTGGCAACAGTGGCGATCGCGACCCAAGCTTCTTATTTTCTCAAAACTAATGCGGTCACCTATGCTGTGGGTGGGACGGTGCAGGCAGTTAGTGCGGCTTATCTTACCTATATTGGTGGCGTGAGCTTTTTAGATTATCTCGATCGAACTCCCGAACCCGATTTTAATGCCGATAGCATGATTGATTCTATGGTGAATATTTGTCGTGGTAACTTTGCCAAGATGAAGGATCTGAGCTTTATTAAGGATTTTGTCGATCGGACAATTTCTGATTTATCTAATTCTCCGTCTTTGCCTATTTGAGAATATCGACCTCAAACTTTTGCGGATTTAGTTGGATTTAGTTGGACAAGGGGCGATCGCTTGTTAATTATATGAGTTTAGAGATAGCCTGCAATGACTAAGCCCCCTAAAATTGACCGACAACGAGAACATCAGGCAAATGAGCGAACTTTTCTGGCTTGGCTTCGCACTTCCATTGCCCTGATTGGATTTGGATTTGCCATTACCCGATTTGGTATTTTTATAAGACAACTAGAGATATCTCTTACTCCAAGGACTCCACACAATAATTCCCTGCTCAATTCTGAAAATTTAGGGATTGCATTGGTTACGTTTGGCATTGTAGCGATCGCAGCAGCATTGTGGAATCATAATCGTAGTTACTGGCAAATTGAGCGCGGTGACTATCGACCTAATCGATTGATGATCTTGATAACTGGAGTTGTGGTGATTGGCTTAGGAATCCTTAGTTTGACGTTTATTATGGTGCGCCATGACTCTCCTCAAATTACACCACCTCCTAATCGACAGATAATATTCGAGATTTGATCGAGCGATCGCAGTTTGCCCCTGTTCAAGCTAGATATAAGGTTTATGACATCAACTAATTTGCGAAGTATTTGCAGGATGTTGAGTTTTTAACCATCCCAAAAAGTCTTTAGTACTTGTTAAATATTTGCTAATTCCTGCATCTTGCAAAATTTCTTTTATTTCTTTTTTGCCAAAATCCTCTGAGTTATTACTTAAGAAGACTTTAGTGGCTGCTAGATCTTGCTTTGAATGATTTAGGATACAAGTTAAAATTAGGTTATCGGTAGGATCAGAAATTAATATGGTATCGATGCTTTCTTGAAGAATTGATTTTTCTAAATCTATTAATTCTGCATATTTTGATATCCAATCTAAAGCTTTAAATAATCTGCTCTCGATATCGTTAGTCATTTTTTCATTACTGACTCTCGCAGTTTGAAAGTCTTTACAAATTTGTTTAGAATAGACAGAGTTAATATTTCTTTGAAGCGTTTTAATTTCTCTGTTTAAGCTTTGCTCAAACTCATTTCTTCTTCTCTTTTCGTCTTTAAAAACTGACAAAGATTCCATGCAACAAATAGATGGGATAAAAATTTTAAGAGGTTGAAGAGAGTGAAGATCTCTGATTAAAGTCTCAGCATCTTGATCCTGATTTTTGGCATAACCTATAAGAAAATTAGTTTCGATATATAGAAACGTCATGTTTCAATATCCTCTTGAGTGGCATCTACCAACTTCTCAATAAAGCCAATTTCCTGTAATTCTTGATACTTAGGAGGATTATCAGTTTTCCAGTTCCAAGCCAAATCCCTTAACCAGCTTTCTACAAGTATCTCTAGGTAGGACTCAAAGATTCGTTTTTCCTCAAACTCTGAATCATAAATACTTAGAATTTCTGGGGTAGAGAATTTGAATAGCTCATTTAGTTTTCGATCGTTCCATTCATAAAAATGAATTTCTTTGGGAGTTACAGTCATCGCAAAAGGCACGACATGATGATTCTGTTCCTGTTCAAATATTAATATATTCTTAACTTTAGTATAAAGATCTTCTATTAAGCTTCTTGCTCTAACTTTTGAGACTAATAACTTTTGACCATCGTTAGCCCATGCGGTTACATCGGAGAATTCAAGTATTGTATTTTCAGCATTTTTTATATTCATATCTAGCTCTAATCATTCACTATTTAAGATTACGATAGATTTATGTCGCTTAAGGAATCAGTAACCTAGCAATTAATATATACATTAATAGTATTGAAATACACTCGATTTTATGGCATACGAACCACTCCATCATAAATATCGACCCCAAACTTTTGCGGATTTAGTTGGGCAAGAGGCGATCGCTACGACTTTAAGTAATGCCATGAAAACCCAAAGGATTGCACCTGCTTATCTATTAACGGGGGCAAGGGGAACGGGCAAGACCTCTACAGCAAGGATTATGGCGAAGTCTCTAAATTGTTTGAGCTTTGCTGCGCCTACGGCAACGCCCTGCGGAAAGTGTGAAATGTGTAGGGGGATTATACGGGGAAGTGCTTTAGATATTACCGAAATCGATGCTGCTAGTAATACGGGTGTGGATAATATTCGAGATTTGATCGAGCGATCGCAGTTTGCCCCTGTCCAAGCTAGATATAAGGTGTATGCGATCGATGAATGCTTAACAGGTGACTCGTTAGTTCAAACTAATGATGGGTTAATGCGAATTGATGATCCAAATATCGGGGGTAAACAAGTCCTTAGTTATAACGAGAAATTAAAAACATGGGAATTTAAGAAAGTTCTCCGATGGCTAGATCGAGGAGATCGGCAAACTTTATTCATTAAAACAACAAATTCTGTAATTCAATGTACAGGTAATCATTTAATTAGAACTGATCGAGGATGGATACCAGCAAAAGACGTAAGAGAAGGAATGAAGATACTGTCCCCTGCGAATGCGGCTGTGGGACACCCATTTATAAGTACGGCCCAGATAACCGAGTCCGTAGATTTGCCAGTGGACACCAATTTCGTGGCAATAAATTCGGAGCAAAGCCCTACCATCTCTCAGCTATCCTTGAACAAGTTGAGCCTCTTAGACCATTTTGTGCCTGTGGCTGCGGTGAAAAACTGGAAATTCCAGAATTTTTACAACAGAAAGGTAGAGGGATTATCAGTATCCAATCTAGTTGGACAAGACATCCGTATAAAAAAGGTCATGGACTTTTGGAGAAACGTACTTCAAACTACATTAATAAGTTGGGAGTCATTGACCCAGAAGAATTGGGACTCATTTATGGCACTTTATTGGGGGATGGATCTATCTCCTATCCCAACAAAAATAGCAGATTTCCAAGGCTTTGCTGGACACATGGAGTTAAGCAACGAGAATGGATGGAGTATAAAGCCTCCCGCCTCTCAGGATTACGACCAAAGCTCAGAATTGCAAAAAATATGGGGTTCGGCGATACATCAGTTTGCTGCAATACTTGCTGTCATCCTCAACTTAGAGATGTCTTTAGTATCGTTAAGCCCACTAAAGAAAAAAAATTGGTCTTCTTGGACTGGCTTAGTCAAGTTACTATCGAAGGTTTGGCTTGGTGGTACATGGATGATGGCACACTTATTAAGTCAAGAAATAGCTTCGCAGTTCATTTGTGTACTGAAGGATATTCAAAAGAAGAAAATCAAATTATTGCGAGATGGCTCACAAGTATTGGATATCTTGCAAAAACAAAATCGTATAAAAAACCTGAAAGAGAATATCCCTACTACTTTATCTCAATGGACGTGTCAACAAGTAAAAAGTGGCTTTCAGCCCTATCACAATAGTCTATCCCCTCAATGGCATACAAATTTAGAAACAGTTAGTTCTATAGAAATTGGTAGGATTGAGCGAGTTTATGATATCGAAGTTGAAGATAATCATAACTTTGTAGCAAATGGTCTCCTCCTGCATAACTGTCATATGCTTAGTACGTCAGCATTTAATGCCTTGCTCAAAACCTTAGAAGAGCCGCCCGATCGCGTTGTTTTTATTCTTGCCACCACCGATCCGCAAAGAGTTCTCCCGACTATTATTTCGCGGTGTCAGAGATTTGATTTTCGGCGCATTCCTTTAGAGCCAATGGTGCAGCATTTAACAAAAATTGCCCAGATTGAAGCTATTAATATTAATCCCGAAGCTTTGTTATTAGTAGGACAGATGGCACAGGGTGGATTGAGAGATGCTGAGAGTCTATTAGATCAGCTAAGTTTGCACGAGGGGGAAATCAAAAATGAAACTGTCTGGGATTTAGTGGGTTCGGTACCTGAGCGCGATTTATTAGATGTTTTAAAGGCGATCGCCACCCATAATTCAGTTGCAGTAATCGAAAAAATTCGCCAAATCTTAGATCGAGGTCGGGAACCATTAACGGTATTGCAAAGTTTAGCGGGTTTTTATCGAGATTTACTCATTGCCAAAACTGCACAAGACAGATCCGATCTAGTCGCTTTGACATCGGGAACGTGGACGGGATTAAAAGAAATAGCTCAGAATTTTGCGATTGAAAGTATTTTGATCGGGCAGCAACACCTGCGATCGGCGGAAGTGCAAATTAAAAATACGACTCAACCGAGATTATGGCTGGAAATAACTTTAACTGGCTTATCAAATCAGGCTCTAAGCTCGAATGTTTCACCTTTAACCTCAACTGATCGGGCTCTAACCGCCAATGTTTCACCTTCAACCTCAACTAATCAAGCTCTAAGCTC